>NZ_JBHXFA010000080.1:0-30442 GCF_042724175.1 Streptomyces sp. NPDC127084 | reverse complement strand
TGGGGGGGGGGGGGCCGCGCCCTGCCGTTGGGGGGGGGAGGGGGCTGCCCGGGGGGGGCGGTGGGGCCCGCGGCCGCGGCCGGCGGGCCCCCCACACCTGTACCGGATTCGGCCCAAGTTCCCTGTCGGTTTGAACGCCCCGTGTGTCACTTCCGTATGTACCTCGACGCTGCTCTCACATCAGCGCGCGTGTACGGCACGCCGGCAAGGAAACATAGGAGCTCCAATTGGGACGCACAGTGCGGCGACGGTCTAAGCGGGGCAAACGAGCGCTTGTTGCCTCGATCGCTCTCATGTTGGGTGGGGGTGGCCTGATCGCGGTCAACTCCTATGCCTCCGCCGGTGAAGGCGGTGGGCCCTGGCCCAGCGGATGGAACGGGGAGAACCAGACGCAGAGCGCCGGTGCCGCCGCGTCGACCATCAAGTGCCCCGAGGTGGCCAACGGGCTGCCCGAGGTGCCGGAAGGCGCCAGGCAGGAGGTCGACCGTGAACTGGCCGCGATGGACAGCCAGATCACCGAGGCGTACCAGCGTTTCGCCGATGAGAGGGACCGGATAGCGGCCGATCCGCAGTACGCGCGGAACGCCGTACTCGATCCGCTGAAGGCCAAGCGTACGGCCGGTATCGAACGGATCTCGATCGCCATCGGCCGGGGGGCGGGGGATAGCCCGGAGGGCCTTGAGGCCATGGCCCCGTGCGCCCTCCAGGCCGATGACGCCGACACCGGCGACCAGGAGCAGGGGCAGGACGGCGGCCAGGAGCAGGACGGCGGTCAGGACCAGGGCGCCGGCGGTCAGGGCGACGGCAGCGGTGGTCAGGCCGGTAACGGCCCCGAGGCGTCCGACTTCGTGGACATCCAGTCCATCCAGCCGAACGTGCAGAACCCGCAGCCGCAGCAGGGCGCTTCGCAGGGCACCTTCAGTACCAGCTGCGGCACGAACCAGAACGGCAAGTTCAACCCGGACAACGTCATCGTGGCGCCCGGTGTGAGCAACGGTGCCCACCATATGCACGACTATGTGGGCAACCAGGCCAACGACGCCTTCGCCAGCGACGACGACCTCGCCAACGGCCAGACGACCTGCCAGGACCAGGGCGACAAGTCGACGTACTACTGGCCGGTGCTGCGTGTGCAGAACGGTCAGGACGAGAACGACGCGCAGGCCGACGGCGGTGGCAAGGACAAGAACGTCGGCGAGATCCAGACACCGTCCGAGGTGACGCTGAACTTCGTCGGCAGCCCGGTCGGCGAGGTCACCGCGATGCCGCGGTTCCTGCGCATCATCACCGGTGACGCCAAGGCGTTCGTCAACGGCAACGCCAACGCGAACGCGTCCTGGAGCTGCACGGGCTTCGAGGACCGCCAGCTCAAGGACAAGTACCCGATCTGCCCCGAGGGCAGCAAGGTGGTGCGCTCGTTCAAGTTCCAGAGCTGCTGGGACGGCCAGAACGCGGACAGTGCCAACCACCGCACCCATGTCGCGTTCGCGGACCAGAACGGCGCCTGCCAGAACGGCTTCAAGGCCATTCCGCAGCTCGTGCAGCGGATCGTGTACGACGTGCCGCCGCCGGTCTTCGACGGGGACAACCCGAGCGTCTTCGCGGTCGACTCGTTCCCCGAGCAGCTGCACAAGCCGGTCACGGACCACGGCGACTTCATCAACGTCTTCGATGACAACCTGATGAACGAGCTGGTGAGCTGCATCAACGAGGGGCGCAAGTGCGGCGCCGGCGGCGACGCGGGAGCCCCGCCGGCCGGTGACGACGACCAGCAGGACCCCCCGGCGCCTGGTGACCCGGGTGCGGGCGAAGGCGATGATGGCAACCAGGACGACGGTGGCAACCAGGACGGTGGCGACCAGAGCGATGGTGGCAACCAGGACGGTGGCGACCAGAACGATGGTGGCAACCAGAACGATGGTGGCAACCAGGACGGCGGCGAGCAGTCGCAGGCTCCGGGCGGCGACGCCGAGCAGCCCGAGGCCCAGCCGGGCTCCGACGCCAATCAGCCCTTGGTGAAGAGCAAGCCGAGCGCTGCGGCCGGTACCGGCAACACAGGCGACGCCAACGACTCGGCCGCAGGCCAGCCCGCCGGGACCGGCACCACCCCGGACGACGGTGGCGGCGACCAGCAGAACAAGCCCGCCGAGCAGGGCGGGTCCGCCGACCAGGTGGTCGACACGGCCGACCAGGCCCAGGCCGGAGGCAGCCTCGCCTCGACTGGTGCCCAGCTGTGGCCGTCCGCGGCCGGAGCCATGCTGCTGATCGCGGGTGCCGCCGTGCTGCTGCGCACACGTGGCCGGGGCCAGGGCGCGCGCCGGCGATAGCGGCGTACCCTTTCCGCCAGGCAGCCCCCTGCCGGACCCGTACACGGGTCCGGCAGGGGGCTGATGTGCGTCTCACCGCGCGCCTGCCCGGACGCTCACACCGGGGGAGCGGTGGGGGTGCCGTGCACGGGAGCGTGCACGGTCAGGGCCTGCTCGGTGGAACGCTGCTGAGGGATCGGCAACTCCCCCTGCTCCACTGAGATGGTCCGCATCGGCGCGGGAACGCTGATGCCCTCGGCGCGGTAGCGCCGGTGCAGCCGCTTGATGAACTCGTGCTTGATCCGGTACTGGTCGCTGAATTCGCCGACGCCCAGGATCACCGTGAAGCCGATACGTGAATCGCCGAACGTATGGAAGCGGATGGCCGCTTCGTGGTCCGGCACACCACCGTCGACATCCGCCATCACGCTGTCGATGACCTCCGTCGTGACCTTCTCCACATGGTCCAGATCGCTGTCGTAGCCGACCCCCACCTGAACGGTGAGCGTCATCTGCTGCTCAGGACGGTGGTAGTTGGTCATATTGGTCCCGGACAGCTTGGTGTTCGGGATGATCACCAGGTTGTTGGAGATATGGCGCACCACGGTGTTGCGCCAGTTGATGTCGACGACGTACCCCTCCTCTCCGCTGCTGAGCCGGATGTAGTCGCCGGGCTGCACCGTCCTGGAGGCGAGGATGTGCACACCCGCGAACAGATTGGCCAGGGTGTCCTGAAGTGCCAGTGCGACCGCGAGACCGCCCACACCGAGAGCCGTGAGCAGCGGGGCGATGGAGACACCCAGGGTTTCCAGGACCACAAGGAAGCCCATGGCGATGACCACGACACGGGAGATGTTCACGAAGATCGTGGCTGATCCGGCGACACCGGACCTGGACTGCGCCAGGGCCTGTACGAGACCGGCCACGATCCTGGTGGCCGTGAGGGTCGCGGCCATGATGAGAACCGCGGTGAGCACCATGTTGACGTTGCGTCCGACGGGCGCGGTCAGCGGCAGCACCGACGCCGCCACGGCCGCGCCTCCGGTGACCGCTGCCCACGGGATCAGCGCCCGCAGCGCGTCCACGATGATGTCGTCGCCGCCCCAGCGGGTCCGGCTCGCACGCACGCCGAGCCATTTCAGGAGCAGGCGCAGCAGCAGGCCCGCGGCCACGCCCGCGGCCAGCGCTATTCCGGCGACGATCAGATCATGCGGGGTGAGGTCCCGGTTCAACGCTCCCCTCCCGCGGTGCGGGGGAGTGCGCGTGCGGCGGTGGATGCCGCTCTGAGCCGGATGTGATGTCTCGTCACCTTGCCACCTGTGGATTCTGGGAGTGCGGTCGTACGGTCACGCCGGGGTGAACGGAAACCGCGGCTCCGACCGGCGCGATCTGACATCCTGCCGCACACCGTGCAGGGCCGTCAGAAGGCCCCCGGTCCCGACGAATTCGACCAGTTCCGCGCTCGTCGTCCGTGTGGGTGACGGATCGCGTAGTCCACCCCCTCGCGGGTAACGGGGGTGCATGCCGCCGAGGGGCGGCGACGACAAGGAGCGGACATGAACATCCCCCTGGAAACGCTGCTTGATCAGGTTCAGGAACGGGGCCGCTACACCCTGCGGCAGGAGGCCGCACACGCCACCGAGTCGGTCCTGGACGTACTGGGAGCCCATCTGGTGGGTGACGACCGCAGTGATCTCGCCCGGTTGCTGCCGCGGCAGTGCGGCCCGCTGCTGACCGATGGAGAGCCGGCCAGCGAACCGCTGACCCCGCGCGGGTTCGTCGCGGCGGTGGCGGCCCGTGACCACGGCGACTTCGGCGAAGCCCGGCGCGCCGTCACCGCCGTGCTGGGCGTCGTCGCCGAGACCGCCGACGACGCCCTGCTACGGCGTATCCTCACCCAGCTCCCGCCCGGTCACGCCGGGTTGTTCGGCCGGATGGAACCGTCCTGAGCGACCGACGGCTTCTGCTCAGTCCGCCACAGGCTCAGTCCTCCACAGGGCGGTAGACCGTCAGAGCCTCGTCGAGCTTGTCGAGCAGCAGCGAGGACGGGGCGGGCACGACCTCGCCGTCATACGCCATGCTCGTGCCCTCGGGAAGATCGGAGATCAGCAGCCGGCGTGGCCGCGCCGAGGCGTACAGACGGGTGCGGGCGAGCCCGCCCAGGACAGCGGTGGCCAGCAGCCGGGTGCGGGCGAACCGCCCGCCGTGCGCGATTCGGACATCGAGCAGACCGTCGGACAGGTCATGCCGCCGGGCCGGAGCCATGCCGAGGCTGCGGTAGGCCCCGTTGCCGGCGAACAGCAGCCAGACGGACCTGGCCCTCCCGTTCACCTTGGCGCGCAGCGGACGGGCCGTACGCAGCACCTGGAGCACGGCGATCAGGGCTGCCGGTGGTCCGCCGACGCGCGGTGACCAGTGCTCCCGGACGCGCACCAGTTCCGGATAGACCCCGATGCTGAAGGTGTTGAGGAAGTAGCGCGGCTCGTCCGCACCCGGCTGGGCGCCCCCGCGCTCGGCGGATGCCTCCTCCTCCGCATCCGGGAGCGTCCTGATCCGGCCGACATCGGCCCGCACCGCGCTGCCCGCCTCCACGGCGGCGCACGCGACCGCGATCGTGTCGGCGCCCAGGTCGGCGGCGAAGTGGTTGAAGGTACCGCCGGGCAGCACGGCGAGCGGGACGTCGAAGCGGAGCGCGCACGCAGCCGCCGCGTTCACCGTGCCGTCTCCGCCGCACACCCCGAGCGCACCGCCGGACTCGGCGGCGGCCTTCGCCGCCTCGGCGAGCACCTCGGGCAGCGGGCCGATCTCGGGGTCGTAGACCACCACACGCGCCTGCGGCAGCGCCGTCTGGAGCTGACGCACCGGGTCGATCAGCTGAGGCTGGGCCCCCGAGGACGGATTGACGACCACGGTGAGGCCCTTCCCCTCAGGAAGTGCCGGGGCGTCAGCCCGGGGCCTGGCCGGTGCCGGGAGCTGCGATCGGGAGGGTACGAGCCCCCGCGCCGCGTACGCCGCTCCCACCCCGAGCGCGGCGCCGACCAGCACGTCGCTCGGGAAGTGGACACCGGTATAGACCCGTGAGAAGGCCACCGAAGCCGCGACCGGGGCCACCGCCGCGCCCCAGCCGCGCGACTCCATGGCGACACCGGTCGCGAAGGCCGCCGCGGAGGCGGCGTGCCCGGAAGGGAAGGAGCTGGTCACCGGCTGGTGCGGCAGGTGCCGGATGATCGGGACATCGTCCAGCAGCGGTCTGGCCCGCCGTACCGCCCCCTTGGCCAGGGTGTTCACCGTCGCCGAGGCCAGCGCGAGGGACGCGACCCCGCGTACCGCGGCCCGTCGTCCCCGCACTCCGCCGAGCGCCCAGATCCCGGCGCCGATGCCGAACCACAGCAGCCCGTGGTTGGCGCTGGTGCTCAGACGCGGCAGCACGGGCTCAGCGCCCGGCCAGCGCCGCGAGGCGACCCTGGCGAAGAGGGCCACGTCCCTGGCGTGCAGGCGGTGTCGGATTCTTCCCACCCGGAGTGTGTTCATGGGCTCCCCATACCCAGCCGCCGCGTTTCCACCACGCCTCTTCACCCGTCATGCCTGCTCAAGGGCGTTCATGCCCGCACGGGCACATCCCGAAGGAATGGGAAGGGGCCGAGGAGACACGGAAGGACGCAGGGACCGGAAGCGGTGGAAGGGAAGGACGGAGACAGCCATGAGCAGCAGGGAAGAACACAAGGATGACCGGCGCCCGCACTGCCTGGTGACTGGCGCCACAGGCTATATCGGAGGCAGGCTGGTGCCCGGGCTGCTGGCGGCCGGGTACCGGGTGCGCTGTATGGCGAGGTCCCCGGACAAGCTGCGCGGCCACCCCTGGGCGGACAGGGTGGAAGTCGTACGCGGGGATGTGACCGACCCGGACTCGGTCGGCGCGGCACTCGACGGCGTGGACATCGCCTACTACCTCGTGCACGCCCTGCGCACCGGACACGGGTTCGAGGAAACGGACCGGGATGCCGCCGCACTCTTCGCGGAGCGCGCCGGTGCCGCCGGTGTACGGCGCATCGTCTACCTCGGCGGGTTGACCCCGGCGGACGTACCTGCAGCGGAGCTCTCGCCCCATCTGCGGTCCCGCGCCGAGGTGGGGGAGATCTTCCTCAGGTCCCGGGTGCCCGCGACCGTGCTGCGCGCCGCGGTCATCATCGGCTCGGGCTCCGCCTCGTTCGAGATGCTGCGCTACCTCACCGAACGCCTGCCGGTCATGGTCACCCCGAGCTGGGTGAGCACCCGTATCCAGCCGATCGCCGTCCGGGACGTGCTGCGCTATCTCGTGGGCAGCGCGCGGATGCCGGAGGACACCAATCGCGCGTTCGACATCGGCGGGCCCGACATCGTCACCTACGAGGAGATGATGCGGCGGTACGCGGCGGTGGCCGCGCTGCCGCGACGGCTGATCCTGCGGGTGCCGATGCTGACCCCGCGCCTGTCCAGCCAGTGGATCGGCCTGGTCACCCCCGTGCCGCCGTCGCTCGCCCGGCCGCTCGCCGAATCACTGCGCCATGAGGTCGTCTGCAGCGAACACGACATCGCCCGGTACGTCCCCGACCCGCCCGGCACCCCGATCGGTTTCGACCAGGCACTCGCCCTGGCCCTGCGTCGGGTGCGGGAAGCGCAGGTCGCCACGCGCTGGTCGTCCGCCGCCCTGCCGGGAGCCCCGAGCGACCCTCTGCCCACCGACCCCGACTGGGCCGGCGGCAGCCTCTACACCGACCGGCGTGCGCTCGCCGTCGACGCCTCCCCCCAAGCGCTGTGGCGGGTCATCGAGGGCATCGGCGGTGACAACGGCTGGTACTCCTTCCCGCTCGCCTGGGCCGTACGCGGCTGGCTGGATCGGCTGGTCGGCGGGGACGGGCTGCGCCGCGGCCGAAGGGACGCGGCCCACCTGCGGGTGGGCGACTCCCTCGACTTCTGGCGGGTCGAGGCGATCGAGCCGGGACGACTGCTGCGGTTGCGCGCCGAAATGCGCCTGCCGGGGCTTGCCTGGCTCGAAATGTACGCCGAGCCCGCGGAGCCCGCCGAGAGGGACGCGATGGACGGAGCGGGCGGGGCCGGGCGGTCACGCTACCGGCAGCGGGCGCTCTTCCACCCGCATGGTCTGCTCGGACACATGTACTGGTGGAGCGTATCCCCGTTCCACGCCGTTGTGTTCGGTGGTATGGCCCGCAACATCGCCAGAGCCGCCGTACGCGCCGAGGAATCCGGTACCCGCTCTACCGACCAGGAAGTGAATTCATGACCGCAGCGGTCGTCCTCTACACCGCCGATCTGCGCCTGCACGACCACCCGCCGCTGTGCTCCGCGCTCTCGTCCCACGACGAGGTGGTGCCGCTGTTCGTACGAGACCGCGACATCGAGAAGCTGCCCTTCAACGCACCCAACCGGCGGGCCTTTCTCGCCGACTGCCTCGCCGATCTCCATCGCGGGCTGCGTGAGCGCGGTGGGCGGCTGGTGGTGCGCTCGGGTGACGTGGTCGAAGAGGTGTGCGCGGTGGTGCGCGAAGCAGACGCCGGCGAGGTGCACATGGCATCCGGCCCCAGCGGTTACGCCCACGCCCGCGAGTCCCGGCTGCGCCAGGCTCTGGAGCGGCAAGGGCGGCGGCTGCGTGTGCACGACGCGGTCGTCAGCGCGCTGGGAGCGGGTGCCGTCGTGCCGGCGGGATCGGACCACTTCGCCGTCTTCACCCCCTACTTCCGCCGCTGGTCGCAGCAGGACATCCGGGGCACCCTCGGCGCGCCCGGGCCGGTGCGGGTGCCCGGAACCGTGACCTCGCAGGACATCCCCACGCGTGCGGACGTCACCGGGATCTCCCCGGGCCTGGCCCGCGGCGGGGAGACGGAGGGGCGCGCGCTCCTGAACGCATGGCTGCGGAGCGGGATCTCGCGGTACGCCGAGGTCCATGACGACCTCGCGGCTGACGCGACCTCGCACCTCTCGCCGCATCTGCACTTCGGCACGCTCTCACCGGCCGAAGTCGTCCACCGGGCGCGCTCGGCGGCGGGCGAAGGGGCGGAAGCCTTCGTACGCCAGGTGTGCTGGCGGGACTTCCACCAGCAGGTGCTCGACGCACGGCCGCACACCACGGCCCACGACTACCGGACCCGGCACGACCGCTGGCGCTCCGGTGGCGGTGCCGAGGAGGAGATCCAGGCCTGGAAGGAGGGCCGTACCGGCTATCCGGTGATCGACGCGGCCATGCGCCAGCTGCGCCACCAAGGCTGGATGCACAACCGCGGCAGGCTGCTCACCGCGAGCTTTCTCACCAAGACCCTGTACATGGACTGGCGCGTCGGCGCGGCGCACTTCCTCGATCTGCTCGTCGACGGTGATCTGGCGAACAACCAGCTCAACTGGCAGTGGGTGGCCGGCACCGGCACCGACACCCGCCCCAACAGGGTGCTCAACCCGGTGCGGCAGGCCAGGCGCTACGACCCGGACGGCGCCTATGTGCGCCGCTGGGTGCCCGAACTCGCCGGAATCGAGGGGCCCGCCGTGCACGAGCCCTGGAAGCTGCCGGCGGACGAGCGGGCACGGTACGCCTATCCCGAGCGGATGGTCACCCTGGAGGCCGGACTGGAGAGGTTCCGCCGCGGCCGCGGCATCGAGTGACCTTGAGCCGGTGTGCGAAGCAGCGAACCTCACATCAGGCGAATTTGCGTTCGAGGGTGGTGCGCATGATGGGATGAGCTGATGCGACCCCCCACACGCATCACAGCGCAGCGCCCGAACCCGTACGAAGAGCTCGCTCAACTGGCTGACCCAGAGCCTGAATTGGTTGAGCGTGGTGGTTACTCACCGCATCGCGGCACAGTGCTACCCGCCACACCCGGCCTCCGCTCGCATGAGGACGAGGATGAGGAGGCGTGGTCACCCCCCAACCACCGGGGCCGCAGCCGACTCGCGGCCCTGCCGGCGGTGTTCAAGCTCGCTGTCGCCGTTGTGGTGTCGGGCTCCCTCTTCGTCGCCGGCGACCGGTTGTCAGTGGCCTACGCCGAGGACAAGGCCGCTGAGAAGATCCGGCAGTCGCTCGGCGGGGGAGCCCGGCCCGAGGTCGAGATCCAGGGCTTCCCCTTTCTCACCCAGGTGCTGAGTCAGCGGATCGACCGGGCCGATGTGACGGTCCCGGACGTGGCCGCCGACAAGATCTCGATCGCCGAGGTGCACGCCACGGCGGAGGACATCCGTATCGTCGGGGACCTGCCGACCGCCGTCGAAGGTGCGGTGGTCGACCGTATGGACGGCGACGTACTGCTCTCGTTCGACGATCTGAACCGCGAACTCGGAGCCTCGCAGGTGAAGTTCACCGAGACCGGCTCCGGCGGCATCCGGATCGCCGGATCGCTGCCGGTCGCCGGGCGGGAGGTGAGCCTGCGGGCGCGGGCGTACATCCGGCAGGACGGGGACCGGGCCGTGTCCACCACGGTGAAGGACATGAGCCTCGACGTGCCCGGCCTCTTCACCTACCGCCCGGGCAAGGACCCGGAGCGCTCCGGACTGCGGCTGCACGCCGAAGCCGCGCAGCGCATCGGCCGGGAAGCCGCCCGGGCCAAGGCGCTGCTGGCGCTGCCCGCCGTGGTCGAGCGCCTCGGGATCCCCGGCGAGCAGATCGACCGGGCCCTGCGCAGCGAAGCGAAGCTGAGTGAACTCACCGGCTCGCCACGGTTCCTGAAGCAGCTGATGAAGGTCAACCTGGTCGATGTGGTTGTCGACCACCCCTGGCTGCTGGAGAAGGTCGGCATCGATCCAAAGCTGGTCGGCGGGTTGCTGAAGCTGAAGCCACCGCAGCTCTCCGAGAGTCTTTCGCTCTCCTTCGAACTGCCGAAGTTCGCGACGGGGGAGATACGCCTTCGCGGTATCGCCGTCGAGTCCGAGGGAATCCGGGCCGATCTGACGGGAAGCGGACTGGCCTTCGGCGGGAAGAAGCAGCCGCGGAAGGGCGAATCCCGCTGACGCCGCGTGCGCCGTTCGTCCCGGGGGCCGTTATCCCGCCGGGGCGAACCGCGGAAAGCGTGCAATCGTGTACTTTGCTCAGATCATCGTAACTTTGCATTCTTTTCTGCCGCGTTTCCCGTGAGCGTGCAAACGCCGAACATAATTCCTCCCGGACTTTGGGCCTTTCGGCTGACAGTTCCGCAGTGATCAAAGAACGTGAATGCGAATTTTCATCATTCATCACTGCTTGTGATGTATTTGATGGGTCAATTCCCGTTCTGTGGATCACTCCAGGGGGCTCGCCTTGTCCGACTTCAGACCTTCTGCGGTGGCCCGGCGCTGCTGGTCCGGCCTGCTCGGCGCCGTGCTGGCGCTGGGGCCGGTCCAGGCGGGCACCCCCGCGACCGCGAAGGCCGAGCGGGACGCCGTAGCGTCACACCGGGGCGAGGCGCGGTACGAAGCCGCCGGTTCGGCCAGGTCTGCGGCGCTGCCCCTGGACTGCACGGGCGAGCGGATCTACGCACTCCAGAACGGTGCCGGCGCCTCGGACTTCGGTACCCTGCTCGCCCTCGACACCAGCACCCTCGCGGGACCCACGCCGACCGTCACCACCACCATGGTCAGCAAGATCCCGCAAGGCGGCATGACCAACGCACTCGGCATCCTCCCCGGCGGCACAGGCGCGTATGTGGTGGACCGGACCGGTGGCGCGTCATCGATCGTGGTCCACGGCTACGACGCGGACAGCGACACCTGGACCGCCTACGCCGGGACGACACCCGGCAACGGCGTGGTCGTGGTGGCCGGCGCGATCGACCCGTCCAGCGGCATCTACTACTACGCCGCGCTCAATCCAGCGTCCGCCCCCGGCAAGGCCAAGGTCTACGGCTTCGACACCACCACCCACACGGCGATCCCGGGCGTCATCGCCACCTTCGACCTGCCCACCTCCAGCACCGCGGGAGCCAACGGCGACATCGCCTTCGACGCGGCCGGCAACCTCTACATCGTCACCTCCGCCAACGGTGTCAACGACGCGGCGATCGGCATCGTGGACGGTCCCCTGCCCACGACCGGCTCCGCCACCGGTGCCGCGCTCCCCATGAGGGAGCTGGCGCAGATCAACAATCCCCAGCAGCGTCAGTACAACGGGATCGCCTTCGACAACCAGGGCAAGCTCTTCATCGAGTACAGCACCGTCACTCCGTCCGCCGTGACCTTCCTCCAGGCGGTCAACCCGAACAACGGGCAGCTCATCGGCCAGCCGAAGCGCCTGTCTGACCAGGCGTTCGTCTCGGTGGACCTCGGAGCGTGCTCGACCAACCCGACGCTGACGCTGGCGAAGAACATCGTCGGGCGGTTCATGGAATCGACCACGTCGAACGACCAGTTCGAACTGTCGATCACCGGCGGTGGCATCCGTGAAGGCAACACCGCCACCACCACCGGCAACACGACCGGCGTCCAGCCGGTCGAGGCAGGTCCGGTCGTCGGCGTGGCGAACACCACGTACACCCTCACCGAGCACGCCGTGTCCGGCGGAAACCTCGCCAACTACACGACCACCTACGCGTGTGTCGACACCGCCAACGGCGACGCACCGGTGAGCTCCGGCGCCGCCACCTCGTTCACCTTGCACTTCCCCGCCACCACCGCGGGAGGGAACAGCCCGCGCATCCTCTGCACCTTCACCAACACGCCCGACGCACCCGCCCCCGCCGTATCGCTCGTGAAGTCGGCCGCCCCGCAGCAGGTGACGGCCGCTGGCCAGCTGGTGACGTACACGCACACGGTGCGGAACACCGGCAATGTCACGCTCAGCGGCGTGACGGTGAGCGAGACCGCGTTCTCCGGTTCGGGCGGGGATCCGGTGGTGTCGTGCCCGGACACGACACTCGCCCCGGGCGCCGCCATGGACTGCGTCGCCACCTACGCGGTGACGCAGACCGACATGGACACGGGAGAGCTGGAGAACACGGCGACGGTCACCGGCACCCCGCCGTCGGGTCCCGCGGTGACGGCGACGGACGACGCAACGCTGACCGCCGACCAGAGCCCGCTCCTGTCGCTGGTGAAGACGGTGGTCGGGGACGGCGGAGTGTTCCGCGCCGGCGAGGTGCTGACGTACTCGTACCTGGTGACCAACACCGGCAACGTGACCGTGACCGATGTCTCCGCGAGCGACACGGCCTTCTCCGGTACCGGAACCCCGCCGGTGATCTCCTGTCCGCCGGGGGCGCTCCTGCCCGGGGAGTCACTGACCTGTATGGCGACTTACACGGTGACGAACGAGGACGTGGTGGCCGGTGAGATCACCAACACCGCCACCGCCACCGGCACCCCTCCCTCCGGGCAGGCGGTGACGTCGAACGAGTCGTCGGCGGTGTTCACACCCGCGCGCAGGCCCGAGGTCCGACTGACCAAGGCGGCCTCGCCGAACGAGGTGACAGAGTCGGGCCAGCGGGTCGACTACACACTCGTCGTCTCCAACACCGGCAATCTGCCTCTGGACGACGTCGACGTGGCCGACACCGTGTTCTCGGGTTCGGGCGCACCTCCCACGGTGTCCTGCCCCGCCACCTCGCTCGCGGTGGGCGACTCGATGACGTGCACCGCGTCGTACCTGGTGACGCAGACCGATGTGGACTCCGGGTCGGTGGCGAACACGGCCGTCGCCACGGGCACTCCGCCCGACGGCCCCGCGGTGACCTCCACGGCGAACGCGACCGTGACCGCCCAGCGGAACCCGTCGCTGGCACTGGCGAAGTCGGCCGAGCCGCAGTCGGTCACGGCCGCGGACCAACTGGTGACGTACACGCACACCGTGACGAACACCGGCAATGTGACACTCACCGGTGTGGCAGTGACCGAGATCGCGTTCTCGGGCACGGGCACGACTCCGGCGGTGTCGTGCCCCGGCACCTCACTCGCCCCCGGCCAGTCGATGGACTGCACGGCGACCTACGAGGTGACACAGGCCGATGTGAACGCGGGTGAGGTGGCGAACACCGCTCGTGCCGCCGGCAATCCGCCCTCCGGCGCCTCCGTCACGGCGACGTCGAGCGCGAGCGTGACCGCGGACCAGGCACCGGCGGTCGCGCTGGTGAAGACGGTGGTCGGGGACGGCGGTGTGTTCCGGTCCGGTGAGGTGCTCACGTACTCGTACCGCGTGACCAACACCGGCAACGTGACGCTGTCCGCGCTGAGTGTGGCGGACGTGGTCTTCTCCGGGACCGGCCCGGCACCCGAGCCGTCGTGCCCGGTGACGGTGCTCGCCCCCGGGGCCTCGACGACCTGCACGGCGACGTACACCGTCACTCAGCAGGACGTCGACGCCGGGTCGGTCGAGAACACGGCACGCGCGGCCGGCACCCCGCCGAGCGGGACTCCCGTGTCGGTCCAGTCGTCGGCCCTCTTCACACCCGTGACCAACCCGGCCCTGTCACTGGCGAAGACCGCCGGCCCGGTGACCGTGACAGCCGTCGGCCAGGTGGTGTCGTACGACTTCGTGGTCACCAACACCGGGAACGTGACCCTCTCCGGTCTGGCTGTGAACGAGACCGACTTCTCCGGCACCGGCCCTGCGCCCCAGGCATCGTGCCCGAGCATCGCCCTCGCCCCCGGCGTCTCGATCACCTGCACCGCGGCGTACGCCGTCACACAGGCCGACTTCGACGCCGGAACGATCACGAACACCGTGCTCGCGACGGCTCGTCCGCCCACCGGCCCCCCGGTGGTCACAGCACCGTCGACCGCGGTCGTCACCGCCGAGCAGAACCCGGGCATCACCGTCGTGAAGACGGCGTCGCCCACCGCGGTGAGCGCGGCCGGGCAGCAGATCGACTACATCCTGTTGGTCACCAACACGGGAGACGTCACGCTGACGGATGTGCGGGTGGACGAGACCGCGTTCACGGGAACGGGGCCTGAGCCCAATGTCACCTGCCCGCCAGGCTCGCTCGCGCCCGGACAGTCGAAGACCTGCACGGCCACCTACACCGTCACCCAGGCCGACATGGATGCCGCTGCGGTGACGAACGGTGTCATCGCAACCGGTACGCCCCCTGCGGGCCCGGACGTGACGGGGACAACCGAGGAGACGGTGACGGTGCTTCTGGTTCCCGAACTGTCGCTGGTGAAGACGGTGGTAGGGGACGGCGGCGTGTTCCGCGCCGGTGAGGTGCTGACGTACTCGTACCTGGTGACCAACACCGGCAATGTCACCGTGTCCGACGTGTCCACGGTCGATGTCTCCTTCTCGGGTACGGGAACCGCGCCGGTGATCTCCTGTCCGGCCGGGCCGCTCGCTCCGGGGGAGTCGCTGACCTGTACGGCGACGTACACGGTGACAGCGGAGGACGTGGCGGCCGGTGAGATCACCAACACCGCCGTCGCGAGCGGCACCGCCGTCTCCGGTGAGGGGGTGGAGTCCAATGAGTCATCGGCGGTGTTCACCCCGCAGCGCAACCCGGAGTTGAGGTTGGTGAAGTCTGCCGCGCCTTCCGTGGTGACGGAGGCGGGCCAGCGTGTCGACTACTCGTTCCTGGTCACCAACACCGGAAATCTCACGCTGAACGCGGTGAGTGTGGCCGAGACGGAGTTCTCGGGCTCGGGGACGGCTCCGGCGGTGTCGTGCCCGGAGACGTCCCTCGCGGTGGGCGAGTCGATGACCTGCACCGCCTCGTATGCGGTGACGCAGACGGACATGAACGAGGGAGCGGTCACGAACACGGCCCTGGCAACGGGCACCCCACCCGACGGTCCCGCTGTCACCGCCACGTCGAGCGAGGCGGTGACAGCCCAGCAGCAGCCGGCGCTGACCCTGCGGAAGTCGGTCACCCCCGGCTCGGTGAGCTCTGCCGGACAGCGTGTCGACTACCGCTTCGCCGTCACCAACACCGGCAATGTGACGCTCACTCAGGTAGGAGTCGTCGAGCCGTCGTTCACCGGCTCGGGGACGGCTCCGGCGGTGTCGTGCCCGGCCGCCACGCTGGTCCCCGGGGCCTCGATGACCTGCACGGCGAGCTATACGGTCACCCAGGCGGACATCGCCGCCGGTGCCGTCACCAACGGCGCCACCGCCTTCGGGACACCACCCACCGGCCCGCCGGTGACATCGACTTCGGGCACCACGTTCATCGCCACCGTCGTTCCCCTCGCCACCCTCACACTGGCCAAATCTGCCTTCCCGGCCTCGGTGAGTGCGGCAGGGCAGCGTGTCGACTACCGTTTCGTCGTCACCAACACCGGGACGGTCGGCCTCTCGCAGGTGCGGGTGAACGAGACCGCCTTCACCGGGTCCGGGACACCGCCGGTGGTGTCGTGCCCGCTGACCACCCTCGGTCCCGGGGCGTCGATGACCTGCACGGCGATGTACACCGTCGTGCAGGCGGATCTGAGCAGGGGCTCGGTGAACAACACCGCGACCGCGACCGGAACACCGCCCGACGGACCCGCGGTGACCGCGACATCGAGCGCGACCGTGAGTGCGTCCGGGGGACCGGCATCCGGGCTGTCGCTGGTGAAGGAGGCGTCGCCGACCAAGGCGACCCGACCGGGCCAACGGGTCGAGTACCGCCTCACCGTCACGAACACGGGAAGCGTGCCCTTGTCGGAGGTGTCGGTCAGCGAGGACCGGTTCACCGGGACAGGGCCCGCGCCGACGGTGTCGTGTCCGCGCAGTGCCCTCGACCCGGGTGAGTCGATGGTCTGCCGGGCCGCCTATACCGTCACCAGGGGCGACATCGGCGCCGGGGCGGTGCGGAACACGGCGACGGTCACGGGTCGGGGGCCTGACGGTGCCTCCGTGCGGGACACATCCAGTGCCGCGGTCTCCACATCAGGGCACGGCGGCGGCGGACACCGCCCGTCCCGTCCGGGCAAGCCTTCCCGTCCGACCAAGCCGTCCCGACCGGGCAAGCCCTCCCACCCGGCTCGCCCGTCGAAGCCGGGCCATGGCCACGGGCAGCCGTGGGCCCTCGTCTGAACGGCCCTGGCCGGGTGGGAGAACAGAAGTCACCCCCACCCGAGCGGAACCGGATGCTCCGCATCACGCTCAGGTCAAGTGGCATGGAGTGGGGTGCGGATGCTTCTCCTGTTCGAGTACTGTGCGCCGCATCTGGCCACGAAGTACAGAAAGTGCGTGGAGGATTGATGAAGGTAACAACCCGTGCGTGGAAGCGCCCGGGCGCTCTCATAGCGGGCACGGCCGCCGGGCTCGTAGGCATGGGTCTGTTCGCGACCCCCGCCGCGGCCCACACTCCCGTGTGGACGGTGACCTGCTCCGAGGTCACCGTCGACCTGAAAGCGTACGAGGACAGTGTCACCAACACGGTGACCGTCACGGTGGACGGCAAGGACCTGCTGCCCGCCAAGGAATTCGGCTCGTCCTTCCACGAGACGCTCAAGCTGCCCGACCACAAGGCCGAGGTCCAGGTGCGTCTCGTCGTCAAGGCGGGCGACGGCGAGCGGTTCTCGCACGACGAGACCAAGACCGCCCCGGTCTGCGAGTCCGGGACGCCCGAGCCTTCGGACACTCCGGAGCCGTCGGACACCCCCGAGCCGTCGGACACTCCGGAGTCCTCCGGCACCCCGACGGGCGAGCCTCCGAGCTCCGCCGCGCCCGTTCCGACGCCGAGCGAGACGACCCCTGGTGGTCTCGCGGAGACCGGTGGCTCCAGCGCCACCCCCGTGATCGCCGGTGCCGCGGCCCTCGCGGTGCTCGCCGGTGGCGGCATCCTGGTGGTGACCCGCAAGCGTCGTGCCGGCGCTCGCGACTGATGCCCGCTGAAGCCGGCTGAGGCCGCAGGTGCCCCGCGCCCCCCGGGTCGCGGGGCACTCGGACGCGCTCAGCGTGCCAGCGCCAGCAGTCCGATGCGCTGCCAGTCCAGACGAGGCCGGGCACGGGGCACCCCCGGCCGGACGCGCGGAACGCGCACCCGCAACGCGCCCGGCCGGATCGTGCAGCGCACCGGTGTCGGCAGGCTGAGAGCCTCACCGTCGAGACCCACGTCGATGCGCGGGGCGTCTGCGTCCACCGTGACTTCGGGAGCGGTGACCACCGTCAGACCGGAAGCCCGTCCGCCGCGCAGCAGAACCGCGGCCTCAGCGGCGCTGTCCACTTTGACGCACACCAGCCCGAGCGATCCGCCGTCCAGCCGGTCCCGCCGCCCCGGCGCGGCCAGATCACCCACCCGGTAGGGGTTGTTGCTCACCAGCGCCGCCTGAGGCGCCTCGACCGTGACCCCCGGAGCCCGGACCGTCAACCGCGGGCCGGCGCGGTGCGTGAGCACATCCGGGAACATGTCGAGCGTGGTACGCACCTTGTCGTCGCGGTAGGCGTCGCTCCGCACCACCGCGGCATATGCCCCGAACGACGCGTTGTTCACGAACACCCGGTCGCCGATGCGCCCCAGGTCCACCCGGAGCTCCACCCCGTCCGTCAGCGCGCCCAGCGCGGCGGCGGGATCGTCGCGGTCGAGTCCGAGGTCGAGCGCGAAGTGGTTGCGGGTCCCCGCGGGGACGACCAGGAACGGGATGTCGTGTTCGGCCGCGATACCCGCCACCAGAGCCTGGGTGCCGTCACCGCCCGCGACCCCGAGCAGATCCGCGCCGTCGGCCACGGCCTGGCGGGCGAGCGCCGCCACGTCGACCTGCCGTTGCGGGTCAAGTAGGGCGATACGGGCGCCCGCGGCCTCCGCCTTCTCCTTCAGCCCGAACCGTTCCACCTTGCCACCCCCCGAGCGCGGATTCATGATCAGGAACGGCCGCTCCGGGCGAGGGGCCGCGGTGACGGGCTGCGCCCTGCAAGCGGTGTCCATGGCGAGCGCCTTCCAGCCGGCCGTCGCCGCCAGTGCCCCCAGCGCCAGACAGGTCACCAGCAGCCACAGCAGCCCCGATGTGAGCCCCAGCCAGATCACCGCCACCGGCGCCACCACGGCCAGCACCATGGCGCACACCCGCGCCGGCCCGCGCCGGGTCAGTGCCCACCACAGGGCAGCCCCCGTCACCGCCGTGCCCACCACCACGACGGCCACCAGCGCGATGCCCCGCAGCCCGGCCACGAGGACGAAGAGCACCACAGCCGTGAACGCGGCCATGATCGCGAACCGCGCGGTCCAGCGCTGCGGCCGGAGCCGCTCGCTCTCACTCCGGCTCATGGCACCTCCGGTCGGCCGTCCGAGCCCCGCACCCCGAAACCACTCCCGGGCACCGCGAGCAGCCCGAGTGCTCCCACCACATTGCACTACGCCCCGCCCGGCGCCGCCTCCCCTGCTGGCGGGCGAGTCGGCCACGACAGGCGGTGATCAATGGCGATCATGCGGGGGCACTGGGATCATGGTCGCGTCAGCGCACCGGAAGACGGGACCGTACGACGGTAGATGCCATGACCGAGGACTCCCAGCCGGATCCCAGCGGCGATCCATTGCTGGCCTCGAAGTTCGCGGTACCCGCCGTACCGCCGGGCTTCGTGGCCAGGAAGCGCCTCACCGACCGGCTCACCGAAGGGACCAGGGGCCCGCTGACCGTGATCAGCGGCCCGGCCGGGGCGGGCAAGACGACCCTCGCCGCCGCTTGGCAGGGGAGCCGGTGCTCTCCCGGGCCCGTGGTCTGGCTCGCTGTCGAGAGCGAGGAGAACGCACCGGGTGTCTTCTGGGCGTACGTACTCGGGGCGTTCCGCTACCACCACGTGCCGCTGCCCGACATCGGCACCCCTTCCCGCGCCGACACCGTGGACCGTTCGCTGATCGTCCGGCTCGCCTCCGCGCTGACCGAGCTGCCCCAGCCCGTCGTCCTGGTGCTCGACGGCATCGAACGCGTCGGCGACCGGCAGCTGGCGGCGGACCTCGAATTCGTCCTTGCCCACACCGGATCCGCGCTCAGGCTGGTCCTCATCGGCCGGGTGGATCCGGCTCTGCCGCTGCACCGCTACCGCGCCGAGGGAAGGATCCGTGAGATCCGCCGCTCCGAGCTGGCGTTCACCCCGCGCGAGACGGCGCAGTTGCTGAAGCGGCACGGCCTGGCCCCGTCGTCGGAGAGCGTCGGTGTGCTGACCCAGCGGACCGAGGGCTGGGCCGCCGGGCTTCGGCTGTGCGCTCTGGCCATGCAGGGCGCGGACGACAGCGAGCGTTTCGCCCAGTCCTTCGCCGCCTCGCACAACGCCGTCGCCGACTACCTGACGGCCGAGGTCCTGGAAGCCCAGCCCTTGGGCGTGCAGGACCTGCTGACGCGGACCAGCATCCTCTCCCACATCCATCCGGCTCTCGCCGACGCGCTCACGGGCCGTGGCGACGGCGCGGCGGTACTCGACGGGCTCGCCCGTGCGAACGCCTTCATCGAACCCATCGGTGACACCTCCTGGTACCGCGGCCATCCGCTGCTCGCCGAGGTGCTCCGTGCCCATCTGCACAGCCGCGCCCCCGAACTCGTCCCGGAGCTCCACCTGCGTGCGGCACAGTGGTTCGCCGCCGCAGACCGGCTGCCCGACGCGGTCGAACACGCCGCCGCGGCGGGGGAGTGGGAGTACGCCGCGGCCCTTCTCGTGGACCGGCTGGCGATCGGGCGGCTCCTCACCGGACCGGAGAGCCACAGCCTGGAGCGCCTCTTCCAGGGCATGCCCGCCGAAGTGCCAGGAGCGGCCCCCGCACTGGTCGCGTCCGCCACCGCGCTCCTTCGCCACGACGCCGGGGAGAGCCGCCGGCAGCTCGTCCGCGCCGAGGAGGCCCTCACCGCCGATGCTGCGTCGGAAACAGGGCGAACCTCACCCGAACGGCGGCTCACCCAGGCTCTGCTACGGCTGCTCGGCGGTGTGGGCGCGGGCGGGGGCGGGGCGGCGGAGCGGGATGCCGATGATGCGGGTGACGTGCGCGCCCTCATGGCACAGGTGTCCGACACCAGACTGTCCCACCACCCCGAGGTCGAGGCCCTGTGCCGTTACGGCCACGCACAGGCGCTCCTCGCCGCGGGCCGCCGTACCGAGGCTCGCGAGGCCTTCACAGCGGCCCTGAACGCCGCGCCCGACGAGGCCACCCGCGCGGTGCGCTACCACTGCCTGGGCGCACTCGCCCTGACCGAAGCTGTCGACGGCATGCTGCGTGAGGCCGAGACGCATGCCCGGGAGGGGTTGCGCACGGCCGACGAAGCCGGGGTTCCGGACGGCCACCGCACCGGGATCTGCCATCTCGCGCTCGCCGCCGTCGCATCGGAACGCGGCGACCTCCTCGCCGCCCAGCGCCATGCCGACGCCGCGGCCCACTTCCGCGGCCCCGTCCATGACCCGCTGGGCGCCGCCGAGGACGCCGTGCTGCGCGCCCGCCTCGCACTTGCACAGGGCCGTACCGCACAGGCGCTCGAAGCACTGGACGTGCCACGTCTGTCGACGGCTCACAACGGTGCCGGTCGCGACGGCACGTCCCGCACCGCGATGCCGCCCCTCTGCCCCGAGGCAGCGCGCAGGGTGACCATGGCCCGCTGCGCCGTGCACCTCGCACGCGGTGACCCCTCGTCGGCTCTCGCGGCACTAGGCGGCGACGCCGTCGACGGCGACCACGCCCACGCCCTGGCGTCGGCCGCGGCCCATCTGGCCGCCGGGGACACCGGGCACGCCCGGCGACTGCTCGCCCCTCTCGGCAACGGAGCGTCCCCGGGACCCGCCGACCGGGTACGCGCCCGCCTGCTCCAGGCGCACGCCGCGCTGCGTGACGACGCGACCGCGCACGCGGTGGTCTTCCTGGGCCAGGCACTCGACGCCGCCCGCCCCCAGCTGCTGCGTGCCCCGTTCGCCGAGAGCGGTCCCTGGCTGCGGCATCTGCTCGCGCAGACCCCCGAACTTACGGCAGGTCATCCCTGGCTGAACGAGCGGCCCGACGACGCCGACGACCGCCCACTGCTGGTCGAACAGCTCAGCGCACGGGAGCGTGATGTCCTGCGGCATGTGGCGCAGATGATGTCGACTCAGGAGATCGCCGCCGAGCTCTATCTGTCGGTCAACACCGTCAAAACCCATCTGAAGAGCATCTACCGCAAGCTGTCCGTCTCACGGAGGAGTGACGCGGTACGGCGTGCCCGCGAGGCCGACCTGCTGTGAGGCAGGCCTGCTGAGAATCGGGGACGGGGCTCACCTCACGCGGGTGATGCGGTGTCTTCCCGGTGGGCGGCAGCATGCACGGAGAGGTTCCGAGGGATCCGAGTGCTTCCGAGAGGTTCGCGAAGCGTCCGTACGAAGAGGCCATGGCCCACGGGGAAGTGTCCCTATGCGATACGAGTTCCGCGTCTCCGGTCATCTGTCCACGGCCGTCGCCGGCGCCTTCCCCGAGCTGGAGGAGACGACGGTGGCCGAGGAGACGGTCCTGTACGGGCCGGTCATGGACGAGGCGCACCTGTACGGGTTGCTCGCCCGCTTCCAGGACCTCGGTCTGCACGTGGTGGAGATGCGCCGGCTGCCGGAATAGCCGGAGCGGCCGGCTCAGTCAGCCCAGGTCCGCTTCCGGCCCCGCCTCGCGCAACCGGAGTCCGCGTGCCCTCGCCGCCTCGAACCAGTCTCCGTAGCGGTCGCTGAGCCATACCGCCGACACCCCGTGCAGCAGCACGCTCAGCGCCACCGTCAGCGCCACCACCTCCAGCAGGGTGCGCGCGGCGGGGACGTGCTCCTTGACGCAGAGCAGGCCGAAGACCAGCGAGGGCAGTCCACGCGGCCCGAACCACGCGGCGTACGCCACCGTCGGCAGCCGCAGCCCGCTGCCCACCAGGGCGATGGCCGCTGTCACCGGCCGCACCAGGGCGACGCACAGCACCGCGTACAGAGCGACCCGCCAGGTGAGGTGCTGGAGGGCGGGCCCCAGCATGACCGCACCGAACACCAGGAAGCTCATCGCGGCCAGCAGTGACGCCAGTCCCTCGGTGAACCGGCCCACCAGATCGGTGCTGTGCCCGCCGGTGCCCGCGCCCTCCCTGGCGGTACCGCGGCGCAGCAGTGCCGCGAAGGCGAATCCCGCGACCCAGGCCGCGACGAAGCCGCTTCCGCCCGTCGCCGCGGCGAGTGTGTACGAGGCCAGGGCGACCGCCAGCACGACGGCCTGGCTCCACTCCCGGTTCACCCAGTCGGCCACCCAGGCACGGTGCAGCAGCAGACCGATCGCGGCCCCCACGGCGAGCCCGACTGCGCTGCTGAGCAGCAGCGACCGCCAGAAGACCCCCACGAGTCCGTGCTCCGACGAAGCCGTGCCGGAGATCGCGGCCAGTACGAGCAGGAAGAGCGGCAGCACGACGCCGTCGTTCAGCCCGGTCTCGACCGTCAGCCCGTGCCGCGCCACCGGGGGCACCCGGCGGTTGGCGACGGCGGCCTTGCACACCGGGATATCGGTGGGCGCGAGGATCACCGCGATGAGCGCGGGCTCCCAGCCGCTCAGTCCGGGCAGCAGCAGTACGGCGAGCAGCCACCCCGCGCCGATGGTCAGCAGCAGCCCGACGGTCACCAGCCGGGCGGACAGCAGTCGCCCCAGATGCAGGTCACGGCCGCGCAGTTCGTAGGAGTCGGTGAACAGGACCAGAGTCAGCGCGATCTCCACCAGAAGGAGGACCGCGCCCGCGTCACGCTTCGGATCGAGGATCCCGAGACCGACCGGACCGATGAACACCCCGCATGCGGTGAACACGATCGGCGCGGTGACGGAAGCGCGGGCGAGGCGCTTGGACGCCAGGGCGTAGCCCGCGGTGACCGCTGCCAGGGCGACCCCGGTCCAGGCGCCCCCGCCGCTCACCGGAGGCCCGTCCCGGCCGGGCAGGGCCCGGAGTCCCCGGGGCACGCCCCGGCCGGGCGGCGCCCGGAGTCTCCAGGGCACGCACCCACCGGCCGGCACACCGTCCCGTCCGCCATACGTCACCCACCACTACCCGAGGCATCACGGCCCGCCCATCGTGATCGACCCCGGTGGGCGCTCACGGCACCGACACGGCCCGCTCACCCACCGGCCGTCAGGAGCGGCCCGGCACGGCCCGGCAGTCGCGCTCCCGACCGCGTGCGCGTCGATTCACCCCCGCCGGGTGAGGGCCGCGGGTCCGGACCGGCACAGACTGGCCACGAGCGGACGCCCGGCGTCCGACGAGAACGGCAGGAGGACGGCGATGGACGGCACTGTCTACCTCGCGTACGACTACCCGGTGCTGGGCGCGTTCTGGACCGTGATGTGGATCTTCCTCTGGGTCCTGTGGCTGGTGATCCTCTTCCGGGTCATCCTGGACATCTTCCGCTCGCACGATATGAACGGCTGGGTCAAGGCCCTGTGGCTGCTGTTCGTGTTGATCATCCCGTTCCTGGGAGTGCTGATCTATGTGATCGTGCGCGGCGACAGCATGGGCAGGCGCGAGATCCAGCACGCCCACGAGCAGCAGGAGGCCTTCGCCGCGTATGTCCGGCAGGCGGCGAAGGGCGAAGGCGGCGGCACTACGGACGAGCTGGCCAGGCTGTCCGAACTGAAGGCCAAGGGCGACCTGTCGGACGAGGAGTTCCAGAAGGCCAAGCAGAAGCTCCTGGGCTGACCGGTCACCGCCGTGCCAGGGTGGGGGGGGGGGGGGGGCCGGCCGGGCCGCCCCCCCCCCCCCCCCCCGCGACCCCGGCGCCCGCAGCGACCCGGCCCGGTCCCACCTGCGCGGACGAACGCGCCGAACCCGACCACGGACCCACGCCGGGCGCGCCGCGGCTGTCACGCACATGATGGACATGACCGTCGATCAGCGGACGGGGACATCAGCGGACAGACAGCGGGAGCAGCATTGACCAGCTACCGGCAGCCGGGCCTCGTCCTCACGGACCGCCACTTCACCGTTCCGCTCGACCACGGCGCCCCGTCCGGTGAGCAGCTCCACCTCTACGGGCGCGAGGTCGTATCCAGCGCCAGGGCCGGTGCCGAGCTGCCCTGGCTGGTGTACCTGGAGGGCGGGCCCGGATTCGGAGCCCGCCGCTTCCACGGCAAGCAGGCATGGCTCGGCCGTGCCGTACAGGAGTTCCGGGTGCTGCTGCTCGACCAGCGGGGCACGGGCCTGTCCACTCCCGCCAACCGCCAGACCCTGCCGTCGCGCGGCGGCCCCGAGGCCCAGGCGGACTATCTCGCCCACTTCCGTGCCGACAGCATCGTCCGCGACTGCGAGGCGGTCCGGCGCCAGCTCACCGGCGGGGCCAGATGGACCGTACTCGGGCAGAGCTTCGGCGGCTTCTGCGCCACGCACTATCTGTCGACCGCGCCCGAGGGCCTGCGGACCGTGCTGATCACCGGCGGACTGCCCTCGCTGGACGCCTGCGCCGACGACGTCTACCGCGCCGCCTACCCGCGTATGCGGCGCAAGACCGAAGCCCACTACGCCCGCTATCCGCAGGACGTCGAACGCGCCCGCCGGATCGCCGCGTATCTCGTCGAACACCGGACAGTGCTCCCCGGCGGATATGTGCTGACCCCCGAGGCGTTCCAGTCCCTCGGTATCCAGCTCGGCGCATCGGACGGCGGCCACCGGCTGCACTACCTGCTGGAGAACGCGTTCATCGACAGCGCGCGGGGCGAGGAGCTCTCGGACGCCTTCCAGGAGGACGTGTGCGCCGCCCTGTCCTTGGCCGCCCATCCGCTGTACGCGGTGCTCCACGAGGCGATCTACGCCCAGGGCGGGGCGCCGACGGCGTGGGCGGCCGAGCGGGTCCGCTCCGAGTTCCCGCGGTTCGACGCCGAGAAGACCCTCAGCGGTGACGACCCGCTGCTCTTCACGGGCGAGTCCGTGCATCCCTGGCACTTCGAGACCGACCCGGCCCTGCGCCCGCTGCGCGACGCCGCCGAACTGCTCGCCGCGCGCTGCGACTGGCCCGCGCTGTACGACGCCGAGCGGCTGGCGGCCAACGAGGTGCCCGTCGCCGCCGCCGTCTACCACGACGACATGTATGTCGACACGGCCGGCTCGCTGGCCACCGCGCGGACCATCCGCGGGCTGCGCACCTGGATCACCGACGAATACGAGCACGACGGCGTCCGCACCTCCGGCGGACGGGTCCTGGACCGGCTGCTGGCGCTCGTCCGGGATGAGGCGTAGACCCGCGCTCATGGGGCTACGCTCCGGATATGAGCCAACCTCAGCTCGAAGCGATGCCCGACGACTGGACCCGAGCCCTGGCGGTCGTCGCCCATCCGGACGACCTCGAATACGGCTGCGCCGCGGCTGTCGCCTGCTGGACCGACAGCGGCAAGGAGGTCGCGTATCTGCTGGTCAGCCGTGGCGAAGCCGGGATCGACAGCATGGCGCCCGCCGAGTGCGGACCGCTGCGCGAGCGCGAGCAGCGGGCGAGCGCCGCGGTCGTGGGGGTGGCGGCGGTGGAATTCCTCGACCACCACGACGGGGTGATCGAGTACGGCACTGCGCTGCGGCGTGACATCGCGGCAGCGATCCGGCGCCATCGTCCCGAACTCGTCATCACCCTCAACCACCGGGACACCTGGGGCCCGGCGGTCGGCGGCGCCTGGAACACCCCGGACCACCGCGCCGTGGGCCGGGCCACGCTGGACGCGGCGGGTGACGCGGGCAACCGCTGGATCTTCCCCGAACTCCTCACCGAACAGGGCCTGGAGCCCTGGAGCGGGGTCCGCTGGGTCGCTGTCGCGGGCTCCGCCACGCCCACCCACGCCGTGGCGGCGACCGCGGGGCTCGAGCGTGCGGTCCAGTCGCTGCTGGAGCACCGCAGCTATATCGAGGCGCTCACGGACGAGGATCCCGAGGGCTACTGCCGCACGTTCCAGACCGGCGCTGTGCAGGCTCTGGCGGACCGGTTCGGTGGCAGGCCGGCCGTGGGATTCGAGCTCTTCGGCCGCTGAGGTCCGGTTTTGCCGGGATCCTTCACTGACTTGGAACGGGTGGTTCACAGGGGGCAAGCGACCGCTTAGTATGCGCCGAAGCGGTCGCGTGACCGCCCCGTACGCCCGACCGACAGCGGAGGCCCGAATGCAGTCATGGCGTGTGCACCGGAACGGCGAACCGAGTGAGGTGATGCGGCGCGAGGAGATCGCCCCACCGGAGCCGGGAGACGGGCAGATCCTGCTGAAGGTGCGCGCCGCGAACATCAACTTCCCGGACGTGCTGCTCTGCCGCGGCCAGTACCAGGTCACCCCGCCGCTGCCGTTCACCGCGGGCGTGGAGTTCTGCGGCGAGACCGAGGACGGCCGGCGGGTCATCGCGACCGCCGCACTGCCCCACGGAGGCTTCGCCGAGTACGCCGTCGCCCCTGCGGCCGGAGTGCTCCCGGCGCCCGAAGCCCTGGACGACGCAGAAGCCGCCGCCCTGCACATCGGGTACCAGACCGGCTGGTTCGGCCTGCACCGCCGCGCCCACCTCAAGGAGGGCGAGACCCTGCTGGTGCACGCCGCGGCGGGCGGTGTCGGCAGCGCCGCCGTGCAGCTCGGCAAGGCGGCGGGCGCCACGGTCATCGGCGTCGTCGGCGGAGCGGACAAGGCAGCCGTCGCACGCGAACTGGGCTGCGACGCCGTGATCGACCGGCACAGCGACGACCTGGTGGCAGCGGTCAAGGACGCCACCGGTGGCCGCGGCGCCGACGTCGTCTACGATCCCGTCGGCGGTGACGCCTACGCCAAGTCCGCCAAGTGCGTGGCCTTCGAAGGGCGCATCCTGGTCGTCGGCTTCGCGAGCGGCGCCATTCCCAGCCCGGCGCTGAACCACGCGCTGGTCAAGAACTACTCCATCGTCGGACTGCACTGGGGTCTCTACAACCACAGGGATCCGCAGGCCGTCGTCCGCTGCCACGAGATCCTCGCCGGGTACGCCGAGAAGGGGCTGATCAAGCCCCTCGTCAGCGAGCGCGTCCCCTTCTCCGGTACGGCCGCCGCAGTGCAGCGGGTCGCCGACGGGACCACCACAGGCCGGCTCGTCATTCTCCCCGAAGGAGCCGCGGCATGACCATCGACGCCACTGAACTGAGGGCACGCACACGGGAGTTCCTCGCCGCCCAGCCACCCTCCGGGAGCGAGCGCTCGGACTTCCTCCAGGCCCGCTTCGACGCCGGTCTCGCCTGGGTGCACTACCCGCCGGGACTCGGGGGGCTCGGCGCGCCCCGGACCCTGCAGGCCGTTGTGGACGCGGAACTCGCGGCGGCCGGAGCACCCGACAACGATCCCCGGCGCATCATGATCGGCCTCGGTATGGCCGCCCCCACCATCCTGGCCTACGGCACCGAGGAGCAGAAGCGCCGCTTCCTGCGCCCGCTGTGGACCGGTGAAGAGGTGTGGTGCCAGCTCTTCAGCGAGCCTGGCGCGGGCTCCGACCTGGCCGCGCTCGGCACCCGCGCCGTACGCGACGGCGACGACTGGGTGGTGACCGGGCAGAAGGTGTGGACGTCCAGCGCCCATATCGCCCGCTGGGCCATCCTGATCGCCCGCACCGACCCCGACGCCCCCAAGCACCGCGGCATCACCTACTTCATCTGCGATATGACGGACCCGGGCGTCGAGGTCAGGCCGCTGCGCCAGATCACCGGCGAGGCGGAGTTCAACGAGGTCTTCCTCACCGGCGTACGCATCCCCGACGCCCATCGCCTCGGAGACGTGGGGGAGGGCTGGAAGGTCGCCCAGACGACCCTCATGAACGAACGCGTCACCATCGGCGGGATGCGGCTGCCGCGCGAAGGCGGAATGATCGGGCTCGCCGCCGCGACCTGGCGTGAACGTCCCGAACTCCGCACCCATGAGCTGCACCGGCGGCTGCTCGACCTGTGGGTGGACGCGGAGGTCGCCCGCCTCACCGGCGAACGGCTGCGCCAGCAGCTCGCCGCGGGCCAGCCGGGGCCCGAAGGCTCCGGCACCAAGCTCGTCTTCGCCCGCCTCAATCAGGAGATCAGCAGCCTCGAACTGGAACTCCGCGGCGAGGAAGGGCTGCTGTACGACGACTGGACCATGCGCCGTCCCGAACAGGTGGACTTCACCGGTCGCGACATCGGCTACCGCTATCTGCGTACCAAGGGCAACTCCATCGAGGGCGGCACCAGCGAAGTGCTGCTGAACATCGTCGCCGAACGCGTACTCGGCCTGCCCGCCGAACCGCGCACCGACAAGGACGTCGCCTGGAAGGACCTCGCCCGATGAGCACGAGCCCCATGAAGCAAGCGAGCACCACCCAGCCGGACCTGCTCTACTCCGAGGCCGAGGACGAGCTGCGCGCCGCCGTACGAGCCCTGCTCGGCGACCGGACCGACCTGCAGGCCACCCTCGCCGGCATGGAGAGCGGGAACCCCTACGACCCGGCGCTCTGGCAGTCGCTCGCGGCCGATATGGGCGCTGCGGGGCTCCTCGTACCGGAGAAGCTCGGCGGCCAGGGGGCGAGCCACCGCGAGGCGGCGGTGGTCCTGGAGGAACTGGGCCGGGCCATGACCCCGGCGCCGTACCTCACCAGCTCGGTCATCGCCACCGAGACCCTGCTCGCCCTCTCCGGGCAGACCGGGCCGGGTGGCGCTGCGGCAGTGGAACTCCTCGCGGACACTGCCGCCGGGCGGACCGTCACCGTACTCGCCGTACCGCTCTCCGCCGCACCCGGCGACGAGCTGCCCACCGGCCCGGCCGTGACCGCTGTCGCGGACGCGCGGATCGCCGATGTGCTGCTGGTGGCGCGGCCCGACGGGCTGTACGCGGTGCGGCGCGCGGACGCCGAACTCACCCCGCAGCTCGCGCTCGATCTCACCCGCCCGCTCGCCACCATCGCCACCGGCGACGATACGCCGGGCACCCGGCTCGCCGACACCGCGACCGCCGGGGCCGCGGTCCGCCGGGGTCGGCTCGCCGGCGCCGGGCTGCTGGCCTCCGAGCAACTGGGCATCGCCGAATGGTGCCTTGAGGAAACCGTGCGGTACACGCGCGAGCGCCACCAGTTCAACCGCCCTGTCGGCTCCTTTCAGGCGCTGAAACACCGCATGGCCCGGCTGTGGCTGGAGGTGGTGAACGCGAGGGCCGCGGCGCGAAACGCCGCCGACGCGCTCGCCAACGGCAGCGACGACGTGGCGCTCTCGGTGTCCGTCGCACAGGCCTTCTGCTCCCGGGTCGCCGTCCACGCCGCCGAGGAGTGCGTGCAGTTGCACGCGGGCATCGGTATGACCTGGGAGCATCCCGCCCACCTGTATCTGAAGCGCGCCAAGGCCGATGAGCTCGCGCTCGGCACACCCGGCCGCCACAAGGAGGTGCTGGCGGACCTCGTCGACCTGCCCGCACCCCGGTAACACCCCGGCAACCGGCCCGCATTCACGGGACGGGCAGCGCACTCGGATCGAACCCCCGGTCAACGACCACCCGATCGGCGGGCGCGCCACTCGGCCGTCCGGCGCCTCGACTCCGCCACACTGGCGCCCGAATGCCGCAACTCCCGTGCGGCGGCGAAGGAGGTTCGGGGATGGTCGTGTCCGTCTCGGTCGTGCTGCTGCTGCTCGTTCTCGCGGTGATCTATCTGCGGAACGGCGGTCTGAAGATCTCGCACGCACTGGTCTGCGCCCTGCTCGGCTTCTTCCTGGCGGGCACCAGCATGGCGCCGTCGATCCACAACGGAGTCACCGCCACCGCCGACGTGGTGAGCAAGCTGGGCCCCTGAGCGGGGCAACGGACCGGCGGCGCGGGGCCGGCGGCATGCGGAATGCGGCTCGCGGAATACGGAACACATACGGATGCCCGGGACCAGCGGCTCGCCGGACCCGGGCATCCGTACGAGATCAGACCAGCGTGGGCATCTCACCCTCGGTGGTCGTGACGTCGATCACCGCGAAGGCGGCGCCCTGCGGGTCGACGAGCGAGGCGAACCGGCCGAACGGCATGCTCATCGGCCCGAACACCACCCTGCCGCCGAGCTTCTGGGCCGTGGCGGCAGCGGCGTCGCAGTCCGGGACGGTGAAGTACACCTGGATATACGGCGGGACCTCCGGCGGGAACTCCTCATCGGTCATCTTCATCCGCCCGAGCTCGGGTGTGTCCTCGCCGAGCCCGTAGATCCTGTAGTCGATCTGGTCGTCCTGCATGGTCTTCACCTCGTAGCCGAAGACCCCGGGGAAGAACGCGTCGGCCTTCTCCGGCTCGCGGGTGAACACCTCGGCCCAGCAGAAGCTGCCCGTCTCGGTTGTCGCCTCGAAAACGGAGTGGGTACCCGGC
>NZ_JBHXFA010000079.1:0-34022 GCF_042724175.1 Streptomyces sp. NPDC127084 | reverse complement strand
GAGTTGTATAACCCCCCCCGGCGGCGGGCGGTCCCCCCCCCCCCCGCACCGCACCGCGATCGCGGGGCGGTACCCCTCCACCAGGCGCTTCAGCCCGACTGCCGGGCTGAAGCCCTGCTCGTAACGGCGCCTGGCCGCCTGTCCCATCTCCCGGCCCAGGGCCGGCTCGGCCGTGATCCGGCGCAGGCAGGACGCGAGCGAGGCGGGCTCGCCCGGCCGGTGCAGCAGCCCGGTCACCCCGTCCTCCACGAGTTCGGTGAAGGCGCCGTGACCGGCGGCGACGGCCGGGACCCCCGCCGCCATCGCCTCCACGACCACCAGGCCGAACGCCTCAAGCCACGTCGAGGGAGCCACCACGGCGACCGACCGTGCGATGGCCTGCCGGCACTGCGCCGGGTCGTACAGGCCGACGTACCTCACGTCGTCCCGGCCCGCCGCCCAGGCGGCCACCTCCTGCTCCAGCGGCCCGGCCCCGGCGACCACGAGCGGCACGCCCACACCGCCACCGGCGGCGAGCTCGTCCCACGCGGCCATGAGGAGCCGCACGCCCTTGGCCTCCGCGAGCCGGCCGAGATAGAGCAGATGCTCGCCGGGTCCCGTTCGTCCGGCGCCCGGGTCCGGCACGAAGTTGTGCTTCACCGCCAGCCGTTCGGCCGGCATACCGGCCCGCACCAGGACGTCGCGCTGCGCCGCGGAGATGCAGAAGAACCGCTCCACGCCGGACCACCACCGCCGCCGGTTGACCGACAGGCTGACCGCGAGCGGCACCGTCGCCAGCCGGGAGTTCCGGTAGCAGCCGTGCCGGACGGCGGGCAGCGGCGCCGACCCGACGCACGCGGTGCACGGCCGGCCGTCCCGCTGCAGTGTGCCGGGCGGGCAGACCTGGGTGTAGTTGTGCAGTGTGGCCACGGCGGGTACGCCGGCGTCGGCGCAGGCGGCCAGTACCGCCGGTGACAGGAGTGGGAAGACGTTGTGGACGTGCACCACGTCCGGCCGCTCGGTGCGAAGCCGGGCGGCGAGCTCGGCACGGACCGCCGGGTTCCACGGCACCAGCAGCGGTAACGCGGCCTTGCCCAGCAGGGACCGGGCGGCGATGTCGTCACTGCGCCGCTCGAACACCCCCACCCGGTGGCCCGCCTCGCGCAGTAGGGCCACCTCCTGGTCCACGACGTTGTTCTCCCCGCTCGGCTGCGCCGAGGCGTAGCGGTTGTGCACCACGATGACGTGCATGTTCAGGTCACCTCCGATCTCCGGGCCCGTCGCCGGACGCGCCGTCGGGACAGCGCGGGCGTCGACAGGGGAGTGGCCGCGGCGGGGGCCGCCAGCAGCGAGGCGGCCACGGCCAGATGCAGCAGATAGGGCGAGGCGTCGCCCAGCCCGGCCTCGGTGTACGACGCGATCGCGCAGTAGCTGATCAGGAAGATCGCGCAGGCCCGCTGCAACGACGGCGGCCGCAGCAACGCGACGCCGCCCAGCACGACGAGGATCGCCGCCACCAGGGCGACACCGGTCAGACCCTGCTCGTGGTAGACGGCCAGCCAGCTGTTGTCGATCGGCAGCCCGCCGAACGACTTGTCGCCCAGTCCCATGCCGAACAGGTACTCCGAGGTGGTCCGGGGCGCTGCCAGCAGGGCGTCCCAGACCTTGGCCCGACCGGTGAGGCTGGTGAAGTGCTCCTGGCTCTGTCCGCGCAGGAACCACGCCTGGAGCGGGGAGCCGAAACCCACCGCGGCCACGGTGGCGCACAGCACCGCCCAGGCGAAGAACCGGCGGGCGGCGGCGCTGCTCAGGATGAGCGAGCCGATCGCCAGTGCCAGCCCGATGAGCAGACCGAGCGTGGCCGTCCGGGTATGGGTCAGCGCGAGCAGGACAAGCGCCGGCACGATGACCGCCGCCGCACTGCCGCTGGTGGTCCGGCGGCCCAGGACGAGCAGCACGGTGAGTCCGGTGATCACCGCGGCGTACTGCCCGATCTGCGGCGGTGTGAGCGGCCACAACGCGCCGACCAGCCGCCCGCCGTAGAGCTCGGGCATGGCGGCGCCCGGTGAGACGACCAGACCGGCGGCCACCGACCCGAGGACCACGAAGTACATCCGGATGTGGTGCCGGACGAACACCAGCCCGCCGTCCCACCAGCGGCTGAGCAGCCACAGCGTGCCGACGAAGAGAGCCAGCCGCGTGCAGCGGAACAGCGCGCCGAACCCGGACCCCAGATCCACGCTGGACATCACGCTCGGCACCAGCAGCAGGGTGAGCAGGAACACGAAGGCGCTGGGCCTGACGCGCAGCCGGAGATTGACCGCGAGCGCCAGCGTGAACGCGGCCACCAGCGAGCCCATGGTGACCATCTGGATGAGGGAGCGGGGCAGCGGGACGATGGTCTTCGCCCCGGCGGAGCCGAGTGTGTTGAGGATCAGCAGCCCCCAGACCACCCCGACGTACTTCGGCGCGACGGCAGGGCGGCGCCGCTCAGCGCCGGGTTGTGTGCCCGCGGTATCCGGTCCGCCCGGCGGCCCGCCGCGCGTCAGCTCCTCGCGCATCTCAACCACCGGCCTGCGGCTGGAAGGTGCTGCCGACGTCCTGCTGGTACGGCGCGCCCTGCCACTGCCCGGAGTCGAGTATCCGGCTGGGGTCGTGGGCGACGAACTTCCACGGCCCGATGTAGGCGTTGTCGTGCCAGCGGTTGTGCTGCTCGCGGGTGATCGCCTCGGCCACCCCCTCGCCCTGGTAGGGCGACCAGTCCGGATAGGTGCCGTAGCTGGCCAGCACCGCCATGCGGTCGCACTTCACCGGGCAGACGACGACGGACGTGTCCAGCACGAAGCGGTTGCCGTGGATGTCCACCCGCTGGGTCTTCCACCGGCAGTCGGCGTAGAGCGGTGCGGTGGCGATCGCCGGCTGTGCGCAGCGGTCGGTGTCCTGAACCAGCAACGTGCACGTACCGGACGAGGTGTTGGCCGGGCTGTTGCAGAACCGGTCGGCGTTCTCCCACAGGGTGATCCCGGACCAGTTGTTCTCCAGCACGTTCCGGTAGATCTCGATCTTGTCCGTGCGGGCCCGGATCCGTGGTTCGCCGCCGGACTCGGACAGGTAGATGGTCCCGAACGGGAAGTTGTCGCCCCGGTCGGCGTGCCTGCGGCCCTCGACCCAGTTGTTCCGCCGGATCGTGTTCTTCCGGATGACCGCGTTGTAGCTGGCCTCGTAGATCAGCGCCGCGCCGTCGTTGGCTTCGAGCACGTTGTCCTCGATGCGGAAGTCGTTGTTGTTGGTGTCCGCCCACAACCCGGCTCCGCGGTTGCCGTGCACCCAGTTGCCGCGTACGTCGGCGCCGTCGACCGCCCAGAACTTGACGCCTCCGGTGCAGCCGCAGCCCGGCCGCCGCCGCTCCCAGTCGTCCCTGTTGTTGCCTGTGATCTCGTTGCCCTCGACGACCAGGCCGCTGATACGGCCGGCGGCCTTGTACGCGTTCATGCCGTACTGACCGTTGCCGCGCAGGCAACTCGCGCGGACCCGCTGGCGGGCACCGGCCATCAGCCCGGCGCCGGAGTTGTTCTGGATCGTGGCGTGCTCGATCACCCATCCATCGGCCGAGTCATGGTTCACCACGCCCTCGTCGTGCGGCGCGACGAAACCCTGCACGGTCAGATGGCGGATGGTGATGTCGCGGGCGTTGCCGCCGAAGGCGTACTGGTTGGTCTTCCGCCCGTCGAGCACCGCGCCTGGCGCGCCGAGGTAGCTGTTCCCCTCCTTGGGGATGACCTGGGCGTAGCGGTCCGGCGCGAGCCTGTGCGTGCCCGGCCGAAGCCAGAACGTGGTGTTCGGGGGGCTGCTCCTGGTCTTCGCGGCCAGGTCACCGGCCACCGCGGGATCGACCGTCACCGCGCCCGCCGGCGCCTTCGCCGGCCCGGGCTCGGGCTTGGCGCACACCCGGGCCACGGACGTGGACGGCGCGGCGGTCGGCTTCGGCCGTGCGCCCGGCGTGCCGTCGCAGCCGGTCGCCGCCGGCAGGGTCAGCGCCAGCGAGGCCGGCCACGCCCAGTGCCGCCACTTGATCCCCACGCGTCCTCCCTAGCCGCGGAACCTGAGTACGGTGGTGAACTCCCCCGACAGCGCGGTGCCGTCGGCGAAGCCGGTGCCGACCAGCGTGGTGGTGGGTTCCTTGCGCCCGAAGCCGGGGGAGTACCAGCCCAGGATGGGGTATCCCCTGCTCGAAGAGCTTGGGGAAGGGTCACTCTCGCCGCGATGGGCCCGCCAGTTCAGCTCCCCGGGCAGGTCGAGTGCCGCGGCGCGGTCCTCGCCGTCCCGGGTCCAGGTGAGCTCTGCCCGGTTTCCCACCAGGTCCGCGGAGATCTCCGGGCCGAGGTGGAACGCCAGGCGCACGGCCCGGCGCGGGCCGCGCACCTCGTCGACCACCCTCAGCTCCCGGGTCGCGGCCGTCAGTTCCACCCGGCGGCGGTGCACGGTGGGCTGGTAGCCGTCGTGTTCGGCGCACCAGCGGGCCGTCCCCCCGTGGGATGCACCGGACGTGTCCGCGACCAGGACTCGGCTGCGGGCGTGCCGGGTCCACAGGAACGGGCCGCCGGAGACGGACTGGTCACCGCCGTCCAGTTCCAGCGTGTTGTGGCCGAGTGTCGACCGGAAGTACCGCCGCCACTCCGGCTGCCCGTGGTAGCAGTACGTACCCGGGTCGGCGAGTACGTCGACCCCGTCGTGCCGGACCTCCACGGACAGCGCGTCCGCGTGGGCGTGCGCGGCGATGGACAGGAAGCCGTGCGGACCACCGTCGCAGCGGCACCAGATCTCCCCCGGACCGCGCAGGATGGTCATGCCCGCGTCGGCGAAATGGGCCGGCCGGCTCGCCGGGCGGGACACGGCCGGTACGGTTCCGTTCTTCGGGTACGGCCGGATGAGCGCGGCGAGCAGCGGGGTGCGCACATCGGCGCCGGTCACCGCCGGCCACCAGGCGAGCCGGCCGAACACGGCGTCCCCGGTGGCCAGCAGTGAGGCCCAGCGGTCGGTGCCCGCGCCGTCCACGACCAGACCATGCCCGTCGTCCGCGTCGCCTTGGCGCGGCGGCCGCAGCCGGCTGTCCACGACGGCCGCGAGCGCGTCGGTCATCCGCAGCAGCACCAGCCGGATCGACGCGGGGACCGGCGCCCCGGCGGCGTCCGCCTCGGCCACGGCGGCCAAGCCGAGTTCCAGCACCAGTCCGTGGTACTCGGTGGCCAGCTCGCGGTTGAGGCCGGAGGCGAAGGTGTTGCCGCGCAGCTGCCGCTCCAGCGACCGCAGCGCGTCGGCTCGCCAACGCGCCGAGGAGGGGAACCACCCGAACGCGCAGGCCGCGGCGAACTGCCCGGCGGCCTCGGCGATGACGTGGTTGTTGGCCGAGGACCCCCGGCTGGGGAAGGCGGCCAGCCAGCGCTGGTGGTGCCAGATCTGGTTCAGCGCCACCGGGTTGTCCTCGAACAGCCCGGCCGCGCCCGGCCAGCCGTCGAGCAGCCGGCGGATCCACACCCAGGACAGCAGCCGGATCCCCAGCTCGATGCCGCTGATCCAGTGCACTCCGCGCAGCGGCGTGTTGGCCGCCCACCACGACCGCAGGTGCGCGGCCACTCGCTCGGCGTACCGCTCGTCCCCGGTGACCGCGTAGGCGGCGGCGAGCACGGTGAGGTACTGGTGCCGGGACAGCTCCCAGATCTGTTTGACGTCCCCGACCGCGTCCTCGTTCCGGTACGGCACGTCGAACGCGTACCCCCACGGCGCCCGGCGCCCGGTCTTCGGGTCGTGGCACCAGTCCGGGTCGGCCAGGTCGTCGCGGTCCACCCCGAAGTACTCGGCGTGCCCGGCCATCAGCCGGTCCGCCTCGGCGATGAGACGCTTCGCGGCGTCCGGTGGTATCGCCGCGATCGTCCCCGCGGGCAGTACCGCGTCGAACCGGGCGCCGGTCACGCTCGGGCAGTCCGGCGGCGCCGACCGCCACCGCCGCCTGCGCACCGTGTCGGCCACCCGGCCGCAGATCTCCCGCGGTCCCATCCGCGAAAGCCGCCGCAGGTACCAGCCCGCACTCCCCGCGCTCACCGTCATCGTGTCGCCCTCGCCAGCGTCACCGGCGCGCCGCCGGCCAGGCCGGCCTGCACGGCGAGGGTGGCCGCCGTGGTGGCGACCAGCGACTCCAGTGGCACCGGCATCGGCCCGCCGGTCCGCACGGCCTTGACGAAAGCGGCCAGCTCGGCGCCCTGGCCCTTGTCCCGGGCCTTGGGCAGCCGCGAGCTGACCCACCGCTTGGGGCCGTATACCGAGGCACGGACGAAGTCGTCGAGCCGCAGCACCCTGCCGTCCGCGATGAGGTCCAGCGTCTCCTTGGGGAAGCCGGCCGGGCCGCTGGTGACGTAGCTGATGGTGGCGGTGGACCCGTCCGGGTAGCGCAGCATGACCTGGAGGTCCTCGTTGCCTGACGTGGCGGTCGCGTACACCGAGACCGGGTCGGCGTCGAGCAGCCAGCTCACCGTGTCGATGAAGTGCCCGCCCTCGCCGGCGAACCGCGAGCCCTCGGTGCCCTGCCGGAGGTACCAGCTCCCGTGCTCAAGCCGGCCCGCGTTGACCAGGTAGCGGAGGCTCGCCTGCCCGGTCCGGGCGCCGAACCGCTTCCTGGCCTCCTGCAGCAGCGGCGCGAACCGGCGGTTGAAGCCCACCTGTAGCCGGTCGTTTCCGGACTCCTCCACCGCCGAGAGCACACCGGCCAGCTCGTCCTCGGTGAGCGCCAACGGCTTCTCCACGAACACCGACTTGCCGGCCAGCAGCGCCTTCCGGGTCAGTTCGGCGTGCGAGCTGTGCCGGGTGACGACGAACACCGCGTCGACGGACTTGTCACCGAGCACGGCGTCGAGATCGGTGGTCGCCTCGGCGAAGCCGAACTTCCGCTTCGCGTTGGCCGCGGACAGCGCCGTCGTGGTGACGACCGTCGACAACTCGACACCGTCGCGCTGCGCCAGGTGCGGCAGCAGCATCGACGTCGCGTAGTTACCCGCGCCGACGAACGCCAGCCGCACCGGCGTGCTGACGGTCCGGCCCGGGGTGGGCAGTCCGGCGCCGCGTCGCACCGCGGGCACGGCCACCGCCGGGGCCTCCGCCTGCGTCGATTCCCCTGTCTGTCCTGCTTCACCCGCGTGTCCGGGATACCGGAACAGCACAGCCACGGCCTTCAGCTCGCCGTCCTTCAGGCGACGGTACGTCTCCACGGCGTCGTCGAAGTCGGCGGTGTGGGAGACCAGGGGCTCCACGTCGACCCGGCCGCGGGCGAGGAGATCAAGGAAACACGCCAGGTTGCGGCGCTCCGTCCAGCGCACATAGCCGATCGGGTAGTCCCGCCCTTCGAGCTCGTACTCCGGGTCGTAGCGCCCGGGGCCGTACGAGCGGGAGAACCGGACGTCGAGCTCCTTCTCGTAGTACGCGTTCCAGGGCAGGTCGAGACGGCACTTGCCGATGTCCACGACCCGGCCGCGATCCCGGCAGAGCCGGGCGGCCAGCTCGACGGGCTGGTTGCTGCCGCCGCCGGCCGCCAGGTACACCTGGTCCACACCGTGACCGCCGGTGAGTTCGGCGACGGCGTTCTCCACGGCCGGGGAGGCGGGATCGCCGCAGGCCGCGGCGCCCAGGCGCTCCGCGAGCCCGCAGCGCTCCGGGTCGGGGTCGGCCCCGACGACGCGGACCCCCGAGGCGGCGAGGAGCTGCACCACCAACTGCCCGATCAGCCCGAGGCCGATGACCAGCGCCACGTCGCCGAGTTGCGGCTCGCCGCGGCGGACGCCCTGCATCGCGATCGACCCGACGGTGCCGAAGGCCGCGTGCCGCGACGCGAGACCGTCCGGCACCCGGGCGTAGAGGTTCTTCGGAACCCAGTTCAACTCGGCGTGCAACGCGTGCTCATTGCCGGCGCAGGCCACGAGGTCACCGACCGCCACATCGTCCGTCCCGGCGCCGACCTGCTCCACCACCCCGCACAGTGAGTAGCCCAGCGGTGTGTACGAGTCCAGCTTGCCCATCACCTTGCGATAGGTGGCGGGCACCCCGTTGGCGGCCACGCTCTGCATGACCTTGGCCACCTGGTCCGGCCGGGAGCGGGCCTTGCCCAGCATCGACATGCCGGCCTCGGACACCTTCATGAGCTCGGTTCCGGTGGAGATCAGCGAGTAGGCGGTCCTGACCAGCACACCGCCCGGCTTGCACCCCGGCACCGGCACATCGAGCACCGCCAGCTCGCCGCTCTTGTAGTTCTGCACAACCTGTTTCACCCGAAGTCCCCTTGTTCCTACGCCGTCAGGCGAGCGCTCTGGCCGGACCCGGAGGTCGCGCCGCGATACCAGTACTCGAGGGTCAGCACATGCCACAGATGCTTGGAGAAGTCCCGCTGCCCGGCGGCGTCCTCGGCGACCATGCGCGCGAGCGCGTCGCGGCGCAGGAGCCCCGAACCGACGAGCACACCGTCATTCACCACCTCACGCACCAGCGGCGCCAGATCCCGGCTCATCCAGGCCCGCAACGGGGCGCTGAACAGGCCCTTGGGCCGATACACGATCTCCCGGGGCAGGATCGACGCGGCCGCCTCCTTGAGGACGGCCTTGCCCTGCCGTCCGGCGATCTTGCGATCGCCGGGCATGGCGAACGCCGCCCTGACCACCTCGACGTCCACATACGGCACCCGCACCTCGGTCGACGCGGCCATGCTCGAGCGGTCCGTGTAGGCGAGGTTCAGGCCCGGCAGGAACATCCGGGCGTCGCCCAGGCACATGCGGTTGACGAAGTCGTCGAGGTCGTTGTCCTGATACGTGTCCGCGTGCTCGGTCAGCACGTCGTCGACCGTCCCGGCCAGGTCCGGATCGACCAGGGCGAGCAACTCGTCCCGGTCGTACATGGTGTAGCTGCGCCGGAACGCCGTCTCCTCCGGCAGATCGGCGAACGAGAGGAACCGCTTCGCGAACCGCACCGACCGGTACCCCCGGCGGGCCGTGGCGACCGGCAGCCGGTCCACGGCCCTGGACAGGCCGCGCCGCAGGGGCCTCGGGACACGCTGGTAGCGCAGCGCGATCAGGTTCGCCAGATGCTTGCGGTATCCGGCGAACAGCTCGTCGGCACCCATCCCCGAGAGCATCACCTTGACCCCGGCCTCCCGGGCGGCCGAGCAGATCAGGAAGGTGTTGATCGCGGCGGGGTCGCCGATCGGCTCGTCCAGGTGGTACGTCATCCGCGGCAGCAGGTCGAGCACATCCGGGGCGATCTCGATCTCACGCAGGTCGACTCCGAACCGCTCGGCTACCCGCCGGGCATAGCGCAAGTCGTCCGGCATCGCCTCGAACTTGGCGTCCTCGGCGCGGAACCCGATCGTGTAGGCAGAGATCCCGGGTTGCTCGCGGGCCGCGAGCGCGGTCAGGTAGCTGGAGTCGAGACCGCCGGAGAGGAAGGTCGCCACGGGCACGTCGGAGAGCAGGTGGCGCCGGGTCGACTCCTCGACGATGGCGGCGATATCCGGCCGCTCGCCGCTCCGGGCACGCTCCCGGCCCTCGGCTGCGACCTCCCGGAGGTGCCAGAACCGGCCGCGCTCCACCCGGCCGTCGGGCCGGCACCGGAGCCAGCTCCCCGGCGGCAGCTTCTCCGCCTCGCGGAACGCGCACCGCGAGTCGGGCACCCAGTAGTACAGCAGTGAGGCCACCAGCGCCGCATGGTCCACCTGAAGCGACCCACCGGTGGCGGCGGCGAGCGCCTTGAGCTCGGAGGCGAAGACCAGGCCCTCGCCGCGCCGGAGCAGGAACAGCGGCTTGACGCCGAGCTGGTCGCGGGCGAGCACCAGCTCACCGGTTCGCTCGTCGAAGATCCCGAACGCGAACATGCCGCGCAGCCGGGGCAGGCAGTCCGTGCCCCAGCGCCGCCAGGCCTCCAGCAGCACCTCGGTGTCGGAGGTACCGCGGAACCGCACCCCGCCGGCCGCCAGTTCGGCACGCAGTTCGGGTGCGTTGTACAGCTCGCCGTTGTACGTCAGGACGAGGCCGCCCGAGACCATCGGCTGGGCACCGGTCTCGGACAGGTCGATGATGGCCAGCCGCCGGTGCCCGAGGTGCACTTCGCCGTCACCGACGGGGTGGCTGTACCGGCCCGCCCCGTCCGGACCGCGGTGGGCGAGGGTATCGGTGAGCCGGTCGGTCACGACTTTTCCGTCCGGCCATCGGTAAGTGCCTGCGATGCCACACATGTCCTACCGCGCCTCCTGGTCGCTGTCCGGGACCCGTGCCGCCCACATGGGCAGCCGCTCCGTCCCCCGCCGGTCCGTCCCGTTCCGCCGGACCGGCGGCTCGCTCCGGCCCCGTAACGCCGTGTGCGGCCCGTCCCACAGCGTGCCGTCGGTCCGGTCACGCGGATCGGGGTCGATCAGCACCACACCGATCACCGCGATGCGCCGGTCGGCGAGCTGCCGGGCCACGGTGTGCAGCCATGCGGCGCTGCCGTGCCCGGCCCGCACGACGAGCACGGCCCGGGTGCCGAGGTACCGGAGGTCGGTCCACGCCGCGCCGGGCGCCACCGAGCCGACGCCGAGCCTGCGCTCCTGGTCCGATACGGCCGCGACGGCACCCTCGCCGCTGACCACGGTCGGGTCTCCCGGCTTCGGGCGGCGGTTGGCCAGTCGCGGAACGGACAGGCCGTCGATGACGCCCACCGGCCCCTCCGCCGCCAGTGCCCTGGCGAGGTCCAGGGCGATCACACTCGCGCCGCGCGCGCAGCCCAGCTCCAGCAGCGACACCGGTTCCGCCGAGTCGCGCACGGTGCGGGCCAGGGACGTGGTGAGCCTTGTCCGTGCCGCCCGGACCCGGCGGCGCTGCCACGGTGCGGCCGGGCGGCGGGGCAGCTCCGCGATGACCGAGGCGCCGAGGTTCGCCGCGATCTCCCGGCGCAGCACGGGGCGGTCCGCCACCACCGCGCCGACCGCGGCCACCGCGAGCCCGAGTACGAGCCCGAGGACCAGCCCGATCGCCGCGTTGGTGGCAGCGGTCCTGGGCAGAGAGTGCCGCACCGCGCGCGGGGCGTCCACGATCTGTGTACCGGCGATGAGCTGGGGCATACCGATGCCCGCCTCCGCGGCGCGCCGGTCGAAGTCGGAGATCCGCGAGGTGAGTTCGGCCCGGCGGGCGAAGAGCGACTCCCTGTTCGCCGATGCCTCCGGCTCGCTCTCCGGCGATCCGTCTCCGATCGCCTTGTTGACCTGGGCGAGTTCGTCCCGCATCCGGTCACGCTGGTCGAGCAGGGTCTTGGCCTCGGCCTTCGCGGCTTCCCGTATCCGCCGCACATGGTCCGCGACGAACGCGTCGGCCAGCGCCTCGGCGCGGGCCACCGCCTGTGCGTCGCTGTCACCCGTCGCATCGATCTGCAACAGGTTGTTGGTCAAGCCGATGCCCCCGTAGTCCTGCATGAAGTCCTCCGGCTTCTCCGGGGACTCGAGGGATCGCAGGGCCGCGTCGGCGATCCGCGTGGTGTGCAGCAGCGCGACATCGGTGCGGATCAGCGTTCCGGGGTCGTTCGGCTGGTCCTCCCGATGAGCGACCAGCACTTTGGTCACCGCCGTCGGCGGCGGTGGGAGCTGGAGCGCCCCCGCCGCGCCGACGATCAGCCCCAGCAGTGCGGCGGAGTACCAGAGGCGGCGACGCCTGCGTACCGCCACCACCAGCGCCTGCAGGTCGAGCAGCGGAGCGGCCGACGACTCCGAGGTCGTATCCGTCGTCATCCCGAACCTCCCGTCGCGTCGCGGCCAACCGGGAGCGCCGGCGTGGCGGCATGCCGAGGACGGCCGGCGGACCGCGTCGGACTGGTCAGGGCCGTGCCGGCGAGGATGACGCCGACGACCTCGTGCCCGGCTTCCGCACACGCCTCGGCGATGCCGGCGAGCTCCACCGCCGTCCAGTTGCCCGGGCTGAGCACGACCAGGGCACCGGACTCGCCGTCACGGTCCGGCACCATCGGCTGGGACACCGAAACCTCCACCGCCCGCAGCACCGGGTACCCCCTGCCCGAAGAGCCCGGGGAAGGATCACTCCCGGCCTCGGCGACGAGCTGCCCGGCCGCCCGGCGGGCGATCTCGTCGCCGTCCGGGACGACGACCAGCAGCCGCCGGGGGCCCGGCAGCAGGTCCCCGAGGCGGGCGCACACCCGCCGGTAGCGGATCTGCCTGCCCGCCTCGTCGCCGGACGTCCGGGGCGCCGGTATGTCCCACCGGGTGTCGACGCCCAGCAGTCGGCGGATCAGGGCCCGCGGGCCACGGCCCTCCCGCCTACGCGTGGGTCGTTCACCAGGTACCTCGACGGCGCCGAGGAGCTCTGAGCCCAGCGCCGCGGCGATCTCCGCTTCGGTGCGCAGCCGGTGACTCATCCGTGCGGCGGTGAGATGGCCGATGACCGCGAGCAGGAAGAACAGCAGCGCCCCGCCGGCGATGAGCTGCGTCCTTGTCGGCGGTGCCTCGCCGGTCGGCCTGGCCGCCGGCCCCATGACGACCATGCTGGTCTTGCCGGCGGCAGGGTCGGCCTCCTCCAGCTTGGTGATGGCCTCCTGGAGCGTGGTGCGCAGCTTCGCGAGCTCGGTGCGGGTCTGCACGCTCTCCACGGTCCGCCCGGGATCGGCCGCGTCGGCCAGCTCGCTGATGCGGCGGCTGGTCTGCACCACCATCTGCCGCAGTGCCTCGGGCCGCGCCGCCGCTTCGGGGTCGGTGTCGTCGCCCGCGATCCGCGCCGCGAAGGCGACGAACTGCTGGGCCACCTGGTCGGAGAGCTGCTGTGCGCGCTCCGGGGTGTCGGCCGTGCCCGAGATCGTGATGATGTTCCCGTCGGCGGCCTGGGCGCTCACCCGGTCCCTCAACTCGCTGCCGCTGACCCCGGGCCAGCCCAGCGTGGCGGCCGCGCGGTCGGCCACCACCGAACTGGTCGCGATCTGCGCCTGGGTCAGCAGCTCACGCTCCTCCCACGCCCCCGGCAGCAGTACCGATGCCGAGGTCGTGTAGCGCGGCGGAAACAGCACAGAGGCGCCGTAGCCGACGAGCGCACCCATCAGGGTGAGGATGATGAGAAGCCGGCGGCGCCGGCGGATGATCCGCCCGATCGTGACCAGCCGTATGGTGTCATCGCTCAACGGCGCGGCCTCTTCCGTGCCTGGTCCCGGTCTCGGCCCTGCCGGTCGCGGCAGGCGGCGGCGTACGCGGCGAGCAGCGACCGCTGGGAGTTCCGCCAGGAGAGCGGGCCGTTGATCCGCTCCTGGCCGATCTTGCCCATCCGGGCCCGCTGCTCCGGATCGTCCAGCAGCAGCGCGATGAGCCTGGCGAACTCGGCCTCGTCGTCGGCGGGAGCGTAGACGGCGGCGTCACCGGCGGAGACTCGCGCTTCCCGGAGGTCGAACGAGACGATCGGCCGGCCCATCACCATGTACTCGAGCACCTTGTTCATGGTCGACACGTCGTTGAGGGGGTTGCGCGGGTCGGGGGAGAGGCACACGTCCGCGGTGGACAGATAGCGCACCAGATCGGCGTCCGGAACGCGCCCGGTGAACTGCACCTGCTCCGAGAGCCCGAGCCGTCGGGACAGCTCCACCATCGCGTCGAAGGTGTCGCCGGCGCCGACGAACACCGCGTGCCAGTCGGTCCGGCCGAGCTCGTCGCGCAGCTTCGCGAGGGCCCGCAACGCGTAGTCGACGCCGTCCTGCGGCCCCATGACGCCGAGGTAGCACAGCAGATGGGGCTTGCCGCGCTTCAGCGCCGGCTCGGGCGGCACCGGCCGGAACCTGTCGGTGTCGGGCGCGCTGCGCACCACGAAGACATCCGCCGGCCGCCGGCCGCCACGGCTCACCGCCATGTCCCGGTAGCTCTCGTTCGTGGCGAGCACGACATCCGCGGCCCGGTAGGTCAGCCGCTCCAGCGCGCACACGGCGCGGTAGAGCAGATCCTCGCCGCGGCCGAACCGGGAGAGGTACAGCTCGGGTACCAGGTCGTGCTGGTCGAAGACGAACCGCGCCCCGCGCCGTTTCAACCACAGCGCCGGCAGGAACAGCAGGTCGGGCGGGTTGCAGGCGTGGACCACGTCGACCGGGCCGACCTTCCTGGCCAGCCGGACCGTATGCCACAACGCCGATCCGTACTCCCGCAGATAGCCGGCCGGCCCTCCGGTGGCCGCGCGCAACGGGTAGCGGTGGATCCGCACCCCGTCGATCTCCGCCTCAGGCTCCGTGTCCCGCTTCTCCCCCCGGGGGCAGATGACGTGCACCGTCCAGCCTGCGTCGCGCAGTGTGGTGCACTCCTGCCACACCCGCCGGTCGAACGGCACGGACAGGTTCTCCACCAGGATCAGCGCGCGCCGGTCCGGCCGGTCGCCGCCGGCTCTGTCACTGAACGACGAGTCACCAAGCAAGGCCCACATACCCCGGTTCGGCCCGGCGCGCCTCGGCGTCGGGGAGGCGGATGAGGTCGACGATCACCGGGCCTTCGCCATGGGGCAGCGCCGAGAGCACGGCCGGGTCGCTGGTCCCGACCAGGCACACCTCGGAGTGCTCCAGCACTTCGCCGACGGAGTCCGCGAGTAACTGCCCGAGGTGCGGCAGCCGGGTCTCGATGTACTCGCGGTTCGCGCCGAGGAGCCGGGAGAGGCTCACGTTGGCGTCGTAGATCCGCAGGTCGTAGCCCTTGCCGAAGAGTCTCTCCGCCAGCTCGACCAGCGGGCTCTCGCGGAGGTCGTCGGTGCCGGGCTTGAAGGACAGCCCGAACATGCCCACCCGGCGCTTGCCGGTGCGCTCGACCAGCTCCACCGCGCGCTGCAGATGCGCGGAGTTGGAGGGCAGCACATGGGAGAGGATGGGCACCGAGACGTCGGCCCGTCCCGCCGCGTAGACCAGGCTGCGTAAGTCCTTGGGCAGGCAGGAGCCACCGAAGGCGAAGCCGGGCCGCAGGTAGGCGGGGCTGATGTTCAGCTTGCGGTCGGCCAGGAACACGTCCATCACCTGGTGGGAGTCCACCCCGAGCGCCTGGCACACCGCGCCCAGCTCGTTCGCGAAACCGATCTTGAGGCCGTGGAACGCGTTGTCCGCGTACTTGATCGCCTCGGCCGTGGGGACCGGCACCCGGAACACCGCGCCGGGTAAGCCCTCGTACAGCGCCATCACCACGTCGCCGCTCGCCGGGTCGAGCTCCCCGATGACGGTCTTGGGCGGGTCGAAGAAGTCCCGCACGCTCGTGCCCTCGCGCAGGAACTCCGGGTTGACCGCGACCCCGACGTCCACCCCGGCCGTGCCGCCGACGTACTTCTCCAGGATCGGTACCAGCAGGTTCAGGCAGGTGCCGGGGAGCATGGTGCTGCGGAACACAACGGTGTGCCGCCCACCCCGCTCCGCTAGCGCGGCGCCGATCTGCTCGGTGACCCGCTCCAAGTATGTTGTGCACAGGCTGCCGTTGGGCTCCGACGGTGTGCCCACGCAGACCAGCGACACCTCGCTGCCCAGGATCGCCTCGCGGACATCGCCGGTGGCGCGTAACGCCCCGGTTCGCACGACCTCGGCGATGAGCTCACCGATACGCTCCTCGACCACCGGGGCCTTGCCGTCGTTGACCAGGTCGACCTTGACCTGGTTCACATCCACCCCGATGACCTCGTGCCCCATACCGGCCAGGCACGCGGCCGACACGCAGCCCACGTAGCCGAGCCCGAAGACACTGACTCTCATGACGCGTTCCTCCCCCCAGGCAGGCCCTCCCGGCCTGCGGTCCGCGCGCCCGCCGGACGACGACCCGCGCGCATCAGTAGGCCCCCTGCGTATGGAGCACGCACGCAGCGTCTTTCCCGAGATCACTGGCGGACTGGTTGATCGCCCCGTCCGCCAGACGTCCGCGCGCCGACGGAAAAGGGCTGACTAATTCCCCCTGCCGCACAGAACCCCCCAGGTCCCCAGTGGCTCGACGTGTTCCCCAACACCGCTCCGCCGCCCGGGAGGCCCCCGCCCCCGCGCATGACAGCCCGGCTGTTTCAGAGGTACTTGAACAACCCACCCTGGCGGCAGCATGCTCACATGCCCTGCCAGACTTTCGAGGTGCGTGGGAACCGTCGAAGCCTCGCGTGCTCCCCGCACCCGAGGCCCCCTCGGGCCCCAAAGAACTGATCAATCCCACGGCTGGCGCCGGGGACGCGACTGCTGGCTTTACATAGCGCAGGATCTGAAGATCATCATCGGTCGCCTCGTGCTCGATCGGCCGAAGCACGATCAATCTAGACCATCGACGCCGGTATGAAGAGGGGATGTGGGTAACTTGTGTTCAAACTTTGAGGGTTGATGCGCTGATCGGTGACCACTCAGCAGGCGCGGGCCGCAACCGGTGGTAGTTCCCGGCGCCTTGGTCGCCGTACGGTCGGCGGCCGACGCGGCCGCCTCCCCGCAGAGGGGGAGGCGGGCCGGGTGGCCGGGGCCTGCGGCCGGGCCCCGTGGTGGAAGTGCGCCCGTCGCCGCGTGAGCTCAGGCACTGGCCGCGAGGCGGGGCCTGGCCGTAGGCGCGGCAGACGGCGGGGTGCGCCCAGCGGCGCTGACGCGTCGCCGTACCGACTGCCCACCACCCTTGCGTGGGCGGTCGGACGCCACCTTGGAAGCACGACCCCGTCGAGGGCTCGTCGCCCTTCGCTGACCGGCGACTGCTCAGCCGGCTCGGCCGTCCACCGGTGGCCTCACGAACTGCGCGATGTGCGGCGACCCCTCCTCCGGCTCGCCGAGGACCCGCACGTCCGTACCGTCCGTGGCGCAACTCAGCACGGTGTCTACTCCCACAGAACCACCTTGACCGTTACCGACACGGGCAGTGGAAGTTGTTCGGCTGAGACGATCGTGAAAGCTGCTAGACGCCCCTCTGTGGTGAGCATGCAGTAAGTCCCGCCAACCGCGTTGCCGCGATAAATGCTCACCCAAATCGGGTCGTTTCCTGTCCCCATCGATTTGCTCTGCTCGCAGGTATCGCGATCAAGGTCGTTGACATCCCCTGAAGCGTATGCGGCTTGGCCGCTCATGACCATGATTGATGCGGACGTGCTGTAATCGCCTCGGAGGTCATCGCCAACCGGCACGAGTTCTCCAGGGTTCGTGCCATCAAGCTCTGCCCCCTCGTCTGAGTTTTGGTTGGTCGATAGGGGGAGAGTTGCGACGCCGGTCCAACGCACCTTGGCGGCTGAAGCCTTTGGCGGGTCGGGGGGATCTGTGGCGACAGGCGGCATACTGACGGGTGGCGTGCTGACGGGTGGTCCAGGAGGTGTGGAGACGGGCGTCGACTCCGGTGCAGCGGGTGGCGCCAGCTCCCCGGAGCTGGAGTCCTTCTCGGAGGTGGACCCTCCCGAAGAGTCCTTGGTGAGGAGAACCCCTGTGAGCGCGATAACAGCCGCGATAATTGCCCCAGCCGCACCAATCAAAGGAAAAGAGTGGCGTTGAAACCAATTGCCCGGGTCTCCGTCGGGAGGGCCTGGCGACGGTCCATTTGGTGGGCTGCTCATGAATACCCCCGAGATCGCTCAAGAACGCGCCAAGTGTAACCCTCCGGCTGGCATGGGCAAGGTCGCTTAAGTCATGCTGCTACATAGTGAGTTGGAGAAACGAAACTTCAAGGAACCGTGTGACAACTGGAACCTCACAAGCCTCACCGGCAACGGTCGGCGCAATGAGACGAGTTGTCTGTGGGTGATCAGGCAGCAGGCGAGTCTGAGGAGTACTTCGTGGTTGTCAGCCCTGCGATTCGTGCGAATCCGCAAACGGCGAAGCCGTGCACCATGCGAGGGCGAGTAGTGGAAGTGCCAGGACGGAGATCGATCCCCCGAGCGCCGACAGGCTCTGACCGAGCCAGAAGACGGTGAAGTCCCGGTTCCCCCAGAGGCTTCCGCTTGCCGGGCCTGCGGGTGAGCCCGGTACTTCGTTGTGCCTCGACACACCACACCTCGGTCGCTCGGGAAAGCCTCGGCCCTCCTAACCAACAGCACAACGTACAGCCGGAGATGGGTCGTGAAGCCTGCTTGACTGCGGGTGTGGATGTAACAGAAGCTGTTGCGACAAGGAGGGGTGATGGCGGCGAACAGTCGATTGACCATCGCGACGCATGCGCTGGCTTGGCTGGCATTGGCGCACCGCCGCGGCCAGGAGGTGCTCACTTCGGAGCAGGTCGCGGCCAGCGTCAAGACCAACCCCGTGATTATCCGCCGCAGCCTCGGTGACCTGCGACGAGCCGGCCTGGTGGAGGTCCGCCACGGCGCCGGTGCGGGCTGGAGTCTGGCCCGTGAGCCCGAGGGGATCACCCTGCTTGAGGTGTATGACGCCGTCGACGCGCAGCCGCCGTTCGGCATGCACCGCACCGAGCCCAATGTGGAGTGTCCGGTCGGCCGAGGCATCCGGCCGGCCCTGAGCGGGGTCTACGGCCGAGTCGAGCAGGTCATGCGGCGGGAGTTGGCGGACGCGTCGATCGCCGACGTACTTCGCGAGACGCTGGTGAACTAGCCGAAAGGCCGATAGTCAGGCAGCCGCCGTACCGCTTGTTGTAACAAAGATTGTTCCAACAGTCGAACGAGGAGTGAGATCGGTGAAAGCCCCACAGTGTCCAGTCGTCGAACTGCGGCAGTACACGCTGCGCCCAGGGCAGCGAGACGTACTGATCGATCTGTTCGACCGGGAGTTCGTCGAGTCCCAGGAGGCAGTGGGTGCGACCGTCCTGGGGCAGTTCCGCGACCTGGACCATCCTGATCGGTTCGTCTGGCTCCGCGGCTTCGAAGACATGCCGCGCCGCGCCAAGGCCCTGGAGAGCTTTTACGGCGGGCCGGTCTGGCAGGCACACCGCGACGAGGCGAACGCGACGATGATCGACTCCGATGACGTGCTGCTGCTGCGACCAGCTTCGGCGCGGGGCGGGTTCCCGGTGGAGGTCGGCGCCCGGCCGGCCCCCGGCAGGCCGGCGCCATTGCCACCCTCGCTCGTCCTCGCCACGATCTGGTACGGGCGACGCGGCTCGTTTGACACGACGTTCGTCGAGTTCTTCCAGCAGGGCGTGCGACCCGTACTGGCCGAGACCGGCTGCGAGCCACTGGCGTACCTGCAGTCGGAGCACGCCCCGAACACATTCCCGGCGCTGCCTGTACGGACGGACGAGGAGGTCTTCGTATGGTTCGCTCGTTTCACCGACGAAGACCACATCGACCACCACCTGAATCGCGTGCGGCATTCAGAGCGCTGGCGCGAGGAGGTACTGCCGACCCTTTCGGAACGCTGTGCCAGGCCCCCGCAACTGCTGCGGCTGGCACCCACCGAGCGGTCAATGCTGCGGTGAGTTCCAAGGAGCCGGTGCCACAAGGCGACCTGGTCACCATCGCCACACGGATAGCACCGATCCTTCGTGACGGCGCTGGATGGGCAACAGGGCGATCCCTGTGGTCGCTGTCGCGGTGAGCAGCTCCGCGATGGACTTTCGGATGTGCTCAACCGTGGGGGTCCCCTTGCCGCGTTCGGAGAGGAGGGCGCAGAACTCAGCGGCGTCCGACTCGGCCCACGGCCGCAGTATCAGCCGCTCGGTCTCAAGGTGGTACGGCATCGTCGCGTACGTAGTCATGCCCCTACTTTGCCCCACGGATCACCACGACCTACGGCTGGAGTGCCAATGGTGGATCGGGTGTTGGAGCTGCCGGAATGTCTCAGCCGTAAAGGGCTAGGTCGGAGCCCTGCCTACCGAGGAGGGGCGGCAGGGCTCCGGTGTGCGTACAAGGGTCAGATGCACCGCTCCGACGAGGCAAGCGCGACGAACCCCGCCCAGGCTTCGTGCGATACGCGGAGGGTCGGTCGGGTGTTGGTCTTGGAGTCCCGGCCATGGTCATTCGATCTCGAGGGGTCCGATGCCCAGATCCTCACGCATGCGGCGGCGCATCTCAGCCATGGCGGTGCGGCGCTGTTGGATGAAGGCCGTGTCCTCGGCGGAGCCGACCGCGACCCCCCGGGCATAGGCGTCGCGCATCCGACGCAGGCTGTGAAACGCCTCGTTCCCGGCCGCAACAACGAGCGGCGGGCCCACGAGCCAGAGCTGCTCGCTGGCTGTGTGCAGTCCGGTCCGACGGAAAGCTTCGCGCACCGCCGCATCACGCGCTGACTCGGACATGTGATCGCCCAGGGCGACGGCCCGTATCTCTTCTCCCGCGTCTTTGAGTGCGGAGGTGTACTCGATGTACAGGGCACGCCGCACTTCCAGAGCATGTCGTGCTTCCTCGCGCCGCCACCTGTTGCGGTCGGCGATCAGGGTGGCAGCGATGCCGATAGCGGCACCCATCAGCGTGGAGAGCAGAGGCATCCAGTCCATGCGCCGCATACTGTCTCAGCCATTGCTGCGACACCAGCGGCCCTCACGTTCCGGCCTGGTGATCACGGGCTTCTGCCAACTGCCAGGCTGCTGAGCCCGGTCCGGACCCCGTCGTATGGCCAGTGAACGTACTTCGGATACAAGGCACCTCAGTTGGCGATGGCCGCCAGACCGACCCCTCAGCCACGGGCAGCCGGCATGCAGCCCGAGGTCGTGCGCTTCCGCTACGCCAGGTCACTCAAGCCAGAGCCCTGCCACCCGAGGAAAGGCGGCAGGGCTCCGGTGTGCGTGCAACGGTCAGATGCACTGCTCCAACGAGGCGAGCCCGATGAACCCCGCCCAGGCTTCGTGCGATACACGGAGGGTCGGTCCGGTGTTGGTCTTGGAGTCGCGGACGTGCGCGGCGCTTGAACTTGCCGCGACCTCTACACACTGACCGCCTTCCGTTCCGCTGTAGCTGCTCTTGAACCAGGCGAGGGGCTCAGCGTTGTTCATAGCTCTCCCAGCAACTTCTCGGTGTACTCCAGTGACTCTCGCGGGGTGAGAGCCTGTGAACGGATGATCCCATAGCGTGCGGCAGCGAGAACTGTCTGTTCGGGGTCGGTCTCCAGCGTGCTGGAGTTCTGTGTCTCGGCATACACGAACTTCTTGCCGTCCTTGCGTGTCGCGACCGTAAACGGACCGTTCACGCCCGCGTTGTCCTCGCATTCGACCGGCATGACCTGGACCTCGACGTTGCGCTTGTGCCCGACAAGCAGGAGTTGCTCCAACTGCGCGCGCAGTACGTCCTTGCCGCCGTACCGGTGCCGCAGCACCGCTTCATCCATCACGAAACTCAGCAGTGGTGCCGGTCGCCTTTCGAAGATGTCCTGCCTCGCCAGTCGTGCGGCCACTCGCTGCTCGATCGTCTCCTGGTCCAGAAGCGGCCGTCGCATGGCGAGCAGCGCCCTCATGTACTCCTCGGTCTGAAGCAGGCCGTTGACGACGTGAGTGTCGTACATGAGCAACTCGATCGCCTGCTTCTCCAGTTGCGCCATCCCCTGGAAGAACACCGGGTACTGCGCCTGCTCGACCTGATCCTTCCATACCGTCAGCAGACCGTCCGCCCTCAGCGCTTCGTCCGCCTGGTCGATCGCCCGGGGTGGCGGGATGCGCCGCCCCTGTTCGAAGGACGCGATGGTCGAGGCCGAGTAGCCCAGTCGCTTGCCCAACTCCTCGCGCTGCATACCCGCTCGGACCCGCAGCGTCTTCAGGCTCTGCCCGAAGGCCGCCACCACGCCCTGCCCGGACTTGTCCGGGGCCTGCCCACCAGCCCAGTCGGCGCCCCCGCCGTCTCCCGCGGCTGACTCGTTCTCCGTTGTCATCTGCCCACCGCCTCCCCGGACCAACGCCTCCGCGTCGGCGCCCGTCACGCCGCGCGTCTCGTACCGGCGCCCACGTCGCGCGTACAACCGATCAGCGTCAGTGCGTCACCGCTGGTCACGCTACGCGACGAAGAGGAGCGTGGTGACCATGACGAGCAACCTCCGCAGCCCCAGCGGCAGCACTCAACCCGCTGGCATCACCGAGCACTTGATCGACGCTCCCGACCCGTCCGCGCACGAATTCGCCATGCGGTTCACGTCTACATCTCGCGGCGCCCGACTCGCCCGGCGTTTGGTCGGCGTTCGCCTGAACGAGTGGGGCATCCCGTACGGCACCGGCTCGCACGAGGAGATCGTCCTGATCGTCGCCGAGCTGACCGCCAATGCCGTACGCCACGGCCATGTGCCGGGCAGGGACTTCCACTGCCGTCTCCACCTCACGCACGCTCCCGAGCCGCTCGCCCGCGTCGAGGTCACCGACACCCGCACCGAACGCGTGCCCCCTCGCCCGGGCACCCTGCCCGATCCGGGGTTCGCGGACAGCGGGCGGGGTCTGCTCCTGGTGTCGGCCTTCGCCACCCGCTGGGACTGGCACCCGCGCGCCGACGGTCCGGGCAAGACGGTCTGGGCGGAGTACGGCCTTCCAGGCCCGCCGTCGGTGCCGGGCGCCACCCCCTGACCGCTCTGTCGCGCCGGATCTCGGGCCGGTGGGACCGTGGCCACCCCTGGTTTCCGGTCAGTTTCCCGGCGGGTCGTTTTTGCGTGCCCCTACCTGGGATGATGCGGGGCGGGGGAGTCACTGGCGAGGTCATGAGGTCCGGGGGGATCGATGAGCGGCACTGTTACCGAGGCGTCTACCGAGGCGTCGGCACTGACACGGTTGAAGTCGGCACAGAAGAGCGCAAAGGGTATATCGCTGTACTCGCGGTTCGTGAACCGGCCCGCGGGCCGGTATCTCGCGGCCGGTGCGTACCGGGCGGGGCTCACGCCCAACCAGGTCACCTTGATCAGCGCGGGCTTCAGCTTCGCGGCCGTGCTGGGGGTCGCCTTCGCCGGACCCACCTGGGGGGTGGGGCTGCTGGTGTGGCTCGGGCTGGCTGTCGGGTTCGCGTTCGACTCGGCCGATGGGCAGCTCGCACGGCTGCGTGGCGGTGGGAGCGCGGCCGGGGAGTGGCTCGATCATGTCGTGGACTGCGCCAAGATCACCGCGCTGCACACTGCGGTGCTGATCGCCTTCTACCGGCACCCCGAGCACTTCGGGACGGCCTCCGACGGCTGGCTGCTGGTGCCGCTCGGATTCCAGCTCGCCGCCGTCGTCACGTTCTTCGGGGGGCTGCTCACCGAGCAGCTCAAGCCCAAGGCGGCGCCGGGGCAGGGGCCAGGGCCGTCCACCGTGCGGGCGGTGGCTCTGCTGCCCGTGGACCACGGGGTGTTCTGCCTGGTCTTCCTACTGCTCGGCGGCGGCGTCGCCTTCCGGTGGGCCTACACCGGGCTTGGCGTCGCCGCCGCGCTGTTCCTTGTCGCGTTCCTTGCTAAATGGTTCCGGGAGCTGTCCGCAGTTCATCGCTGAGGCGCGGCTCGCTGAGGGCGTCGATGGCGCGGCGGAGCTGGGTGCTGGAGGTGTGGACGGTGTACGGGAAGTAGACGACGTCCACGCCGACGGCGGCGAAGTCCCGCTCCAGGCGCTCGCCCTTCGGTGTGCCCCGCCAGTCGTCGCCCTTGAACAGCACGTCGAAGCGGACCTGCTTCCACGTCTCGACCTTGTCCGGCACGGTCTCTACGAACGCGGCGTCCACGTACTGGATGCTGCGGACGATCTCCAGCCGTTCGACCAGCGGGATCATGGGTCGCCTGCCCTTGGCCATCTCCGCCATCTCGTCCGACACCACCCCGGCCACCAGGTAGTCGCACTGGGCGCGGGCGTGGCGCAGGATGTTCAGGTGACCTATGTGGAAGAGATCGTAGGCGCCTGGTGCGTAGCCCACGCGGTACCGCTTACTCGATGGCACAAATGCCCCCCTTGTTCGTTGGTGTCCCCCCGCGCGCATCCGTTGCGGGAGCGCGCAGAAATTGACGATAGCGTTCATCCTGGGGGCAAGGAGAGTGAACAATTGGGTGCGTCCTGGTTCACTTCCGAACAGCGCATGGGATCAGGGGGTCCCGTGGGGCGTGAACACACTGGGTAGACCGCCGCCGGCAGGCGGCCGGGGGGAAGGGTTCGTCGCGTGACACAGACCGACAACGGGGACGGCGGGCGGCGACGGCTGCTGCTGGTCTCCACCAACTACGCGCCCGAACACACCGGCATCGGCCCGTACGCCACCGGCATCGCCGAGCACTGGGCGAGCTGCGGGCACGACACGCACGTACTCGCAGGCCTCCCGCACTACCCGTCCTGGCGGCTCGATCCGTCCTACCGCAAGGTGTGGCGGGCCACCGAGCAGCGTGCCGGGGCCACCGTGCACCGCCGCAGGCACACTGTCCCGCCGCGGCAGAGCGCGCTGCGCCGGGGCATGTTCGAGGGATCGATCCTCGCCCACGGCCTTGTCGCACCTCCCCGGACCGGTCGGCTCGACGCGGTGCTCGCCCAGTTGCCCAGCCTGGCCGGGGGAGTGCTCGGCGCGCGGATCGCGGCCCGGCAGCGTGCACCGTACGTGCCGGTCGTCCAGGACCTGATGGGCGCCGCCGCCGCGCAGTCCGGGATCAAGGGCGGCGGCGGCCGGGCCGCCGAACTGGCCGAGCGGGCGGAGGCGTGGGTGCTGCGGCGGGCCACCCTCGTCGGTGTCATCCACGAGACGTTCGTGGAGCGGGTCCGGGCCATGGGGGTGGATCCCGGACGTATACGCCTGGTTCCCAACTGGTCACACATACAGGAGCCCTCGGCGCCCCGTGACCGCACCCGGGAGCGCCTCGGCTGGCTGCCTGAGCAGACCGTCGTCCTGCACTCCGGCAACATGGGTCTCAAGCAGGGCCTCGAAGTGCTGGTGGAGGCGGCCCGACGCGACCCGGCCGTCCGGATCATGCTGATGGGCGACGGCAACCAGCGCGAGCACCTCGCCCGGCTGGCCGAGGGAGTGCCCAACCTGGAATTCCTTCCTCCGGTTTCGGATGAGGACTTCCCCGATGTGCTCGCCGCGGCCGACGTGCTCGCCGTGACCCAGCGCGCCTCCGTACTCGACATGAGCGTGCCCTCCAAGCTGACCTCCTACTTCGCGGCCGGCCGCCCGGTGGTCGCCTCCGTCGCCGCGGAGGGCGGCACCGCCCGCGAGGTGTTGCGATCCGGTGCCGGAATGCTCGTGGAGCCAGAGGATCCGGATCAGTTCCTCGCCGCGGTGCGTAAACTCGCCCAAGACCCGGATATGGCGGAAGAGCTGGGCGCGGCGGGACCGCGCCATGTGGCGGCCCATCTGTCACGCGAAGCGGGTCTCGCGCGGATCGACGCGTTGATCGACGAGGCTATGGGGGGCCCTGGGAAGTGAGCCAGACACATGTCACGATCCGGGCGGATGACGAACCGGAGCAGTTGCGTGAGCAGTTCCGCCAACTGCTGCGCTACCGCCGGCTGATCGCGGGCGGTGTCGGGGTGGGACTGCTGGCCGGTGCCTGGCTCGGCATCACCGGCGCCGACAGCTACGCGGCCACCACCGACGTCGTCCTGCGCGCGCCCTCCAGCGACCCGTTCAATCCGACCTTGTCCGTCGACAAGGCGATCAACATGGGGTCCGAGCGCCAGACGGCGCTCAGCCGCAAAGTCGCCGAGCGCGCCGCGAAGACCCTGAACATGGACGAGGGCGAGGTCGAGCAGCTCCAGAGCGGGCTCCAGGTCACCACGCCGCCGCAGACCCTTGTGCTGCACTTCACCTACAACGCCGCCGACCCCGAGGAGGCGGCGCGGCGCGCCAACGCGCTGACGAAGGCGTATGTCGACCTGAGCAAGGAACAGTGGTCGGCGAGCCGCGACACCATGGTCAAGAGCCTCAAGGATCAGCTCAATCCGATCGCCAAGCAGAACGACGAGCTGTCCAAGGAGATCAAGGGGCTCTCCGACGGCGCGCGCGCTGACTCCGCCTATGCGCAGCAGGCCAACCTGCTCAATCGCATCACCGAGCTCCGCTCCAAGATCACCAGCCTGCAGGCGCTGGACATGACCCCCGGCAACGTGATCCGCGACGCCACCGCGCCCACCGCGCCATCCGGGCCCGGCCTGCCGCTCGCGCTCGGCATGGGCGGCTTGGCCGGCGTGGGCCTCGGGCTGCTCGCCGCCTGGGTGCGGCTGGTGTTCGACCCCGCCCCGCGGTCGGCCGGGGACGTGGCCCGCGCGGTGCGCGGCCCCGTCCTCGGTGCACTGCCGCGCGGCTCGGTCGGTGCCCTGGAGGTCGGCCGTACGGACTCTCGGGCAGCCGAGGAGTACCGCTCGATCGCCTTCCGGCTCGCCTACGACGACAAGTTCGCCGACCGGCGGCGGCTGCTCGTCGTCGCCCCGCGCGGCTCCATGGACTCCAGTGCGGCGGTGGCGGCCAACCTCGCCGCGTCCTTCGCCGAAACCGGCAAGAACGTGCTGCTCATCGAGGCTGATCTGCGCACCCCTTCGCTGTCCGAAATGCTTGATGTGTCCGCCATGTCCAGGCCTCGCTGGAGTCGTGGCGGCGGTGGATACGGCGGCGACGGCGAGTACGCCGAGTCCACCGAAGGCGAGTGGCCCGGCCGCGACCGGCTTGTCGTCGACGCCGGGGAGTCCGGCGTCTTCGGTCTCGTCCCGGGCGAGCGGGTACGCAACGTCCCGCGCGCGCTGACCTCGAGCCGGGTCACCCAGCTCATCACCGAGGCCGACGATCCCGATGCCACAGTCGTGGTCGTCGCCCCGCCGGTGCTCGCCTACGCGGACGCACTGGCCCTGGTGGACCGCGTCGACGGGGTGCTCATCGTCTGCGACCCGCGCACCGTGCACCGGGCCGACCTCGTGCGCATCCGCGAGTTGATCGTCGGCGCCGGCGGCACCGTGCTCGGCGCGGTGACCCACAGCGAGTCGCGGCGCGGCGGTGCGGCTTCCGCCGCGCGGCCGGACGGTGGCGGCAACCGGCGCCGCAAGCCCGGGAGTCCGGCGGACCGCCCCGCCCCGCCCCGGCCCCGCACCGAACGTGAGCCCGAGTTCGACCCGCACGCCGACCCCAGCAGCACAATGGCGCTGCGCACCGTACGCCCAGGAGACCGGTGACCGTGTCCGGGGGCCCGCCGGGGGTGCCCGGTTCGGCGCCCGGTCCACGGCGTTCGACCGCCGTGGTCGCCTCCGTACTCGACCAGGCGGCGTCCAGCCTCACCAACATCGCCGTCCTGGTCATCGCCGCCCGGGTCTCCACGGCGCACGGGTTCGCCGCCTTCTCGATGGTGTACCTGACCTTCACGGTGCTGCTCGGCCTCAACACGGCGTACGCGGGACAGGCCGTGGTCCTCACCCGCGGCGACACCGCCACCACCGGAGCCGCGTGCCGGTCCGCGGTCGCGTTCACCAGCCTCGCCGCCACCGCGGGCGGCGCTCTGCTGGCCGTGGCCGGAGCGGCGACCGCCGCCATCGGCGGGGGCTGGACAGGAACGGGCGGGGCCTTCCTCGCGCTGGGGCTCGTACTGCCGCTGGTACTGGTGCAGGACGCGCTCCGCTACGCGTTCTCCACCCTGCGGCGGCCAGGTCTGGCACTGGCCACCGACACCCTGCGCCTGCTGTGCGTGGTGCCCGCGCTGCTGCTCCAGCCGCAGCACACCGCTCCCGGGACGCTCGTCGCCGTCTGGGGGCTGTCGGCCGTGCCCGCGCTGCTGCTCGGCCTGCGGCTGCTGTGGCCCCATGTGCGCGGCGCACAGGCGGATCTGCGGCCGTATGTACGCAGAGGGCATCTCGGACAGCGCTTCGCGGTGGAGTTCGCCGTGGGGAACGCCTCCAGCCAACTCGCCGTGCTGGGCCTCGGCCTGTTCGCGGCTCCACTGGCGGTCGGCGCGCTACGAGGGGCCAGCACCCTCTTCGGTCCGCTCAACGTGCTGTTCAACTCGGTCAACGCGTTCGGGCCGCCACTGCTGAATCGTTTTGGTGCCCGTCGGGCGATCGCCCGCGCCTCAGCTCTGCTCGGGTTGGTGCTCTCCGCCGTCGGCCTCGGCTGGGGACTGGTGCTCTACGCCCTGCCCGACGACATGGGGCGCCGGTTGCTCGGTGAGACCTGGCAGTCGGCGGCCTCCCTGCTGCCGGCCACGGGCGCGCAGTACGCGGTGATGGGCCTGGGCACCTGTGCCCTGGTGACCCTCCGGGTGCTCAGCCCGCGCGCCACCTTGTCGGTGCAGGTGGTGTTCTCGCTGCTCTCGGTGGTGCTCATGCTCGGCGGATACGTGTTGACCGGGTCCGCCCTGGGCGCGGCCTGGGGTCTGGCCGCGGGCTCCGCGCTGAAGGCGGTCGCGGCCTGGACCCGCGTCGCCCGCCTCGCCCGTGTGCCCGCGGTGGAGGAACGGTCCGCCGCCGCGGACGCCCCCGCCGTGTCGGCGGGGTGACCGTCGTTCTCGCGGGCTGACGGCCGTTCTCGTAGGCTGACGGCAGTGCCCGCGGACTGACGCCGGCGGCACTTCGGTCACCGCCCAGCCTCAGCGCAGCCCGGTCGCCCGGTCCTGCCGAAACGTGGTGATGAGCGCGATGCAGCAGGCCGCGATCGCCACCCGCCCCGACGCCTGAAGCATCGGCCCGCGCAGCAGGATGAAGGAGTACCCGGCGATCAGCGGCACCGTCAGGGCGATCAGACTGCCCGGTGGCGACCGGCGTACCGCCCGTCGCGCGTAGCGGCGGTCCACCCGGGCCGCCGCGTACCCCAGCCCCACGAATCCCGCCGACATACCGACCGGGCCGAAGTCGATCCACAACTCGGCCCACACCGGCGACGAGAGGTTGGTGTTGACGGCTCCCATCCACTCGCCGACCATCACCCCGGTGTCCATGGGCTTGTCCGCCCAGATGGACCGGGGCACCGCGAACAGCACCGAACCCGCGAGCTGGCGGCCGTAGGTGTGGCCGCGCCCCGACCGCTCGTAGGTGACGGTGTTGGCGAACATGCCGACCTGGTCGTAGTCCTTGATGGTCAGCGGTTCCAGGGGGGACGTGGTCTCCAGCGGGCGGTAGTTGTCGTCGTCGTAGCGGAACCGGTCCGAGAACGGGAAGACGATCAGCGCCACGATCACGCCCAGACTCAGCGCGATCCGGTAGAACGCGGCGCTCACCGGGAAGACGGTGAACAGCAGCGAGAACAGCACGGTCAGGAACCAGAAGCGCGGGTTGGAGATCGGGTTGTTGACCACCGCGTTCAGCCCCGCCAGCGCCAGCCAGGTAGCGATGATCACCACGGATCGGCGAGCGTGCCGCGAGGTCACCAGCCACCGTGTGTACGCCAGCCAGGCGATGAGGGCGGGCACGGTGCCGAAGCCGCGCACGATGGCCTGGCCCGCCTGCGAGTCCGCCTGGGAGAGCCCCGCGTCCTGGACGCTGCTGATGATCTCCTGGCGGCTGGAGAAGAAGACCGCCGGGCCACCCAGCTTGACCACGAGGAGGGCCGAGCCGACGAAGGCGACCAGCAGCAGCACGTACAGGCGGCGGCGGTGCACCAGCGCCGAGCGCAGCCCGTCGTCCCGCTCGCGGCCGGGCCGCTGGCGGGCCAGCAGCGAGCCGATGTCGAAGGCGACGCAGCCGATCAGGACGAGCGCCACAGCCTCGGTCAGATCGCTGCGCGGCCCCACCACCGGAGTCGGTGTGCGCCCGAGCACGGCCTGGACGAGCGGGGCTACCCCCATCGCCATGTAGACGAACAGCCAGAACGACCCGGCGAGCAGCTTGCGGCGGCTGGTGAGGACCATCGCCGACAACCGGAGGCCCGAGTACACGGTCAGCGCGAGCTGTGTCCACAGCGCCGAGTCGCGTGGGCCGGTGCCCGGCTGGACGAGTACGAGCAGCGGCAGGAACACCGAGAAGCCGAGCACGAGCGGCACCGACAGCGCGCGCGAGAGCATCTTGCGTGCTGAGAACGACGGAGTCAGGGTGCGCTCGTACGCGTCCTGCTCCTGACCCTGCTGCCGAGCGTTCGGTGCCTTCGCGCCCGGCGCCCGTGCCGCAGGCGCCGCTGTGGCGCTCCGGGCTGTGGCGCCCCGGTCGTTCTGCTGCGTCATGGCGCCCTGCCCCGCCCCCGAGTAACGATCCCCGCCGCAGTCTACTGGCGCCCTGACCGCGGTGAACGGCCAGCTACTACAGTGTGGCGAAGTCGCGTCCTGGGGGGACGCCGTTGGGGGTGGATCGATGCGTGATCTCCCGGCCTTCACACTGGCCGGATACGACAAGGGACGCAGCAGAATCGTTCAGGCCCTCTGGTTCGCGGTGATGAACACGGTCTTCATGGCCTGGTTCACCCCGGCCAGGGTCAGGACGGCTCTGCTGCGCGCCTTCGGTGCCGAGATCGGCACCGGAGTGCTCATCCGGCACCGCGTGCGCGTGCTGTGGCCGTGGAAGCTGACGGTCGGCGACCACACCTGGATAGGCGAGGGTGCCTGGATCCTCAATCTGGAGCCGGTCACCATCGGCGCCCATGTGTGCGTGTCGCAGGAGGCACTGCTGTGCACCGGCAGCCATGACCACCGCGCCGCCGACTTCCGCTACCGCAATGCGCCTATCACCGTGGACGACGGCGCCTGGGTCGCGACCCGCGCCACCGTACTCGCCGGGGTGAAGGTCGGCCGCTGCGCCGTCGTCGGCGCCGGGGCGGTGCTCCACAAGGACCTTCCGGAGCTGACCCTGCACACCGCCGACAACCGGCGCAGGCCCGTGGAGGAACCGGCATGAGAGTGCTGCACGCCGTCACCCTGCACAGCACGACGCACGCTTTCGGCGGCCCGGTCCGGGTCGCCCTCAACCTCTGCCAGGGGCTGCGGGAACGCGGCCATGACGCACGCGTCACCGCGCTCGCGGACGGCTTCCCGCAGCCGCTGCCCGAGGAGATCGAGGGCGTGCCCGCCCGGCTCTACCAGGCGCGCAGGGTGCTGCCGCTGGGCTTCAGCGGCCTCACCTCACCCGCGCTACTCGCCGGGGCGCACCGCCTCGTAAGGGACGCCGACGTCGTCCATGTGCATCTCGCCCGCGATCTGGTGACCCTGCCGGTCGCGCTCGCCGCACTGCGCGCCGGACGGCCCCTGGTCCTCCAGACACACGGCATGGTCGACCCCAGCGAGCGTCTCTCGGCCCGGCTGCTCGACACGGTCGCGGTACGCCGGGTGCTGCGCGGTGCGCGTGCGGTGCTGCACCTCACCAGCCGTGAGCAGCGGGACCTGGACGCGGTGGTGGGCGGAGCCGGACTCGACCGGGCCGTCCGCCTGGTCAACGGCGTCCCGGCGCAGGCCGAAGGGCCCGCCCCGCAAGGGCCCCCGCGGATCCTGTACGCGGCCCGCCTGCAGGCCCGTAAGCGCCCGGTGGACCTGGTGGAGGCGGCGCCCGCGATCCTCGCCCGGTACCCGGATGCCACATTCGTCGTGGCCGGGCCCGACGAGGGGGAACTCGCCGCGGTGCGGCGGCGGATCGACGAGCTGGGGCTCGAAGGGCGGGTGAGCTGCCCGGGGCCGCTCACCGGGACGAGGATGACCGAGGAACTGCGCCGGGCGCACGTCTACGTGCTGCCCTCGGTCAACGAACCCTTCCCGATGTCGGTCCTGGAGGCGATGGCCGTGGGCACCCCGGTCGTGGTGACCGAGTCGAACGGCCTGGCACGTGATGTGGACCGGTCCGGAGCCGGCCGCGTGGTGACCGGCCCCGACGGCATCGCTCCCGCGGTGCTCGACCTGCTGGAGCCCTCAGCGCGCCGGACCGCGTCCGAGGCGGCCCGTAAACTCACCGCCGAGACGTTCTCGATGGACGCGGTCATCGGCACGCTGCTCGATGTGTACGAGCGGGCCTGATCTTGCCCTGCGTTCCCAGCGGCCGTGAGGGGGACCCGATCGGACAGGCGTGATCGTCTCGAAGTCTCCGACCGCTTGTCGCCGCGTCGCTGGGCGTCCTCGGACGCTCAGCGGCCGTCGCATGGCACGGACTGCCTGGGAAGGTGGTCAGACCCGGCCCAGGGGCCGGTGCGGACCACTGGGGAGTTCCACTTCGATCGTGTCGCCAGGGCGCACCACGCCGCCTTCCTTCACGATGCTCATGATTCCGGCCTTGCGCACGATGTTCCCCGCCTGGTCGCGGCCGACGACCTGCTTGAGCAGCCCGTCCCGGAAGTTGTCGATCTGCAGGCAGGGATTGCGCAGGCCGGTGACTTCCAGGACAGCGGAGTCTCCGACGCGCAGCCAAGTGCCGACCGGCAGACCGAGCAGATCGATGCCGCGCGTGGTGATGTTCTCGCCGAGTTCGCCGGGCGCCACCTTGAACCCTGCTTCGTCGACCTCGGCGAAGAGCTCTTCGTGAATGAGGTGGACCTGGCGCAGATTCGGCTGGGTGGGATCCTGCGCGACGCGCGAGCGGTGCTTGACCGTCACCCCGGCGTGCACGTCCCCCTCCACACCGAGCCCGGCCAGCAGTGTGACGCTGTCCCGGTTCGGCTTGGTGAACGAGTACTCCCCGTTGCTGCTGACCGCCGTCACTCTTCCGCTCATGCCTCGGAACCCCCTCGTCGTAACCGTGATCAGCCACGAGCCGCCGCACGTGGGGCCGTTGGCCCGAACACCCGCTCGTCGCTGCTCTCAAGCGAGAACCTACTATCGGCACGTGGCATCTTTCACATCACCTGAGTCCAACGGGCCTGGCGCCGCACCCGCTTTCGATGTGTGCGAGCTGGACGTGGCGGAGGATGCGACGGCGGCGGCGGTGCATCGGATCGGGCGTCGTGCCTACGCGGTCGAGGCGGAACTCATCGGCTTCGACGGGATCCCGCCCCTGCGCGAGAGCCTGGCGGAGATGCGCGTGCAGCCGTTGCGCTGGCTCGGAGCGACACTCGCCGACGACGGACGGATCGCCGCCTTCCTCGCCTGGCGGAGCCCGGCCGACGCGAACATCGTGGACATCGACCGCGTCTGTGTGGATCCCGCGTGGTTCCGCCATGGCCTCGCGTCACGGTTGATCGGCAGGCTGCTGGTCGATCTGGCTCCGATCGGTGACGTGCGGGTGAGCACGGGCGCGGACAACATTCCGGCCGTCGCGCTTTACGAAGGTCTCGGCTTTTCTCGGGTCGGCATCATCGAGCCTGCCCCCGGTCTGCGTGTGGCCGAGTTCCTGCTGACGCGGAACTGAGGCGGCCCCGGCCCCCGTGACTTGGACGCGAGGCGTCACTGGCCGTGCGCTGACCGATGCGCGCCGGCGAGTGCGTACGGAACGCCGAATCCCCCGGGCGATCGGGTTGGAGGGCCGCGACGATCCCCCCTCGCCCGGTCGGGCCCGGGGGAATCGCCGCGACCGCCCCTGGGGCTACGCGGGAAGCCAGGCGTAGCAGCCCGTCGAGACGAACGTGCGGGTCCCGGACGGGACCTCCGCGGTCACCTTCTTCTTGCCCGCACCGGTGCCGGGTCCGGCTGCCAGCACCGTGCCGCCGTCTCCCATCGCCTGCCAGGTGCAGCCCTCGGCGGAGGTGAGTGCCTGGTAGGTGCCGGGCGCCGGGTTCTTCTGGGTGCCGCCGGGGAATCCGGTCTCGGCGGCGTCCAGCAGCGGCTGCTGCTTCGGGCAGAGCTGCTTAATCGCGGCCTCGGCCTCCGGCAGGTCCCCGGAGATGATCGCGCCGATCGCGGCGTTCTTGTCGTGGGCGGCGGTGCGCTCGATGCGCTGGCAGGTTTCCTGGCCGGTCTGGAGCACGGCGGCCGGGTCCATGTTCACGGGCACCCGGCCGCTCAGGTACTTCTTCTCCTTCGCGGTAAAGGTGCCGGTCGCCGGCGTGAGCTTCGCGTCGGGCAGGACCGGGCCCTTGGAGGCGTCGGCTTGCGGGCCCTCGGAGGCCGGACTCGCCTGGGAGTCGGGTGTGGCCGCGGCCGGTTTGCCGGCGGCGCTCCGGGTGGGCTTGGCCTCGGCCTTGGCATCCGTGTCGCCGTCCGAGCTGCAACCGGTGAGCGCGAGAAGCGCGGCGAGAGCGACGGCGCCGACGGCACCGCGCCGGGTGGATCCGGCAGGCCGGGTCAGCCCAGTGGTACGAGTGTGCATGGTGGCTCCTGCGGGGCCGGCGGGCCCCCGGGGGATGGAGGCGGGGGCGCCACGTGGGGGGGGGGCGGGGGGGTTTGGGGGGGGGGGCGGGGCGGGGGGGGCGGGCGCGGGC
>NZ_JBHXFA010000078.1:0-34201 GCF_042724175.1 Streptomyces sp. NPDC127084 | reverse complement strand
GACCCGAAGGGTCTGGGCGGCCTCCCTTCGGGCCGGGGGCGGTTTCGACGAACAGGGCGCGGGCGAGCCGGATCCCGCAGGTCACGTCGGGACTCGTCATGCAGGACACGTATGAGCGGCTGTCACTGGCCAGAGATCGTCATGGCGACATGGCAGGGAGGTCGCCTGCCCTGAGTGCTGGTCTTCCAGCCCGCAGCCCAGCCCCACCGGGTCCGGTGAAGCCACGCGCCCGGACTTTCACCAGACGAGCTCGTCGTCCAGTACCACCATCGTCTCCTCGGGCAGTTCCCCACCGAGGGCCATCTCCGCCCAGATGATCTTTCCCCCCGCCGCATAGCGCGTTCCCCAGCGCAGTGAGTACTGGGCGACGAGGAACAGCCCGCGTCCGCCCTCGTCGGTGGCGGCTGCCCGGCGCAGATGCGGGGATGTGCTGCTGCCGTCGGACACCTCGCAGATCAGCGTGTTCCCGTAGAGCAGCCGCGCCTGCACGGGGTCCGTGCCGTAGCGGATAGCGTTGGTGAGCAGTTCGCTGAGGACCAGTTCGGCGACGAACGACGCGTCCGCGAGGTCCCATTCAGCCAGCTTGCGTGCGGCCGACGCGCGTGCCCGGGATACCTCCGCGACATCGAGCGGCACGTCCCAGGCCGCGACACGGTCGGCGGGCAGGCGGTGGGTGCGGGCCACGAGCAGGGCGATGTCGTCGCTCGACGGAGTACGCGGCATCGCCTCGGTCACCGCCAGGCAGGTCTCCTCCGGAGACAGGCCCGGTGCGGCTATGGCGTGGCGCAGGAGCTCGAGACCCTCGTCGATGTCCCGGCGGCGGTCCTCCACCAGACCGTCCGTGAACAGCACGATCCGGCTGCCCTCCGGCAGCTCGATCTCAGCCTCCTCGAACGGATGCCCGCCCACTCCGAGCGGCGGCGCCACCGGGAGCTCCGGATACGTCACCACGCCGTGAGCGGGATCGACCACGGCCGGTGGCAGATGCCCGGCGTGCGCCAGCGTGCAGCGTCCGGTGACCGAGTCGTATACGGCGTACAGGCAGGTGGCGCCGGTCACCGGGCCGCGGTCCTGGTCGTCCTCCGCCCGCTGGTCGGCGTCGATCCGGATCACCAGGTCATCGAGGTGCGCCAGCAGATCGGCGGGCGGCAGGTCGAGGGAGGAGAAGTTGAGAACGGCGGTACGGAGCCGCCCCATCGTGGCCGCGGCGTACATCCCGTGCCCGACCACGTCACCGACGACCAGGGCCACCCGCAGACCCGGCAGCGGAATGACGTCGAACCAGTCACCGCCCACCCCGGCCTGGGCGGGCTGATAGCGCCAGGCCACCTCCAGGGCGTCCTGCTGCGGCAGATCGCGCGGCAGCAGGCTGCGCTGGAGCGTCACGGCCATCGCGTGCTCCCGGGTGAACCGCCGGGCGTTGTCGATCGCCACCGCCGCCCGCGCGGCGAGCTCCTCGGCGAACGAGGCGTCATCCTCGTCGTAGGGCGGCTGGTCCCCGGTCCGCCAGAAGTTGGCCATCCCGAGCACCACACCGCGCGCCTGGAGGGGGACCGTGATGAGCGAGCGGATCCCGTAGTCCAGCGCCTGGCGCGCCCCTTCCGGATCCTGCGCCCGCCAGTTCTCCAGCTCGGTCAGATCCGGGGACAGCACGGCCTGACCGCTGTCCAGGGCCAGGGCCATCGGGGTCGTCGGGATGACGAACCGGATCAGGTCGCCCACGGGCTGGAGCGGCGGGTCGCTCCGGATGCCGAACAGCGCGGTGCGTCGCATCTCGGTGGCCGTCGCCGCCGGCTCGTCCCCGCTCAGCACGTGGTCGAGCAGTTCCACCGTCGTGAAGTCGGCGAACCGGGGCACGGCGACCTCGGCGAGCTCCTCCGCCGTGTGCTGCACGTTCAGCGTGGTGCCGATCCGGACCCCCGCCTCGTACAGCAGCGTCAGGCGTTCCCTGGCGATCTCCGCACGCCCCGACAGGGCTCGCAGCTCGGTGGTGTCGCGCAGGCTGGCGACCACTCCCGGCACGCCACCGTACGGAGCGGTGGGCCGGGTGTTGACGGCGAGCAGCCGGTCGCCGGACAGGAAGACCGTGTCGGAGACCTCTTCGCCGGACACGAGCAGCTGTGTCATCCCGGCGCCCAGATTGAGCTGGGACACGGCCCGGCGGTCAGCGTCCGGGGGCAGATCGAGCAGTCGGCGCGCCTCGTCGTTGGCCAGCACCAGCCGCCCGTCGCCGCCGACGATCAGCACGCCCTCGCGCACCGCGTGCAGCACCGCGTCGTGGTGCTCGTACATTCGGGTCATCTCGGCCGGATCGAGGCCGTGCGTCTGCCGTCGCAGGCGCCGGCTCACCAGTGCCGCACCGCCGGTGGCCAGAGCGAGCGCGCAGGCCGCTGACGCCAGCATCACGGGGAGCTGGCGGTCCAGCAGGTCGGCGACATTGGCCACCTGTATGCCGGCGCTGACCATCCCGACCACTTCGCCCTTGGCGTCGGTGACCGGGACGACCGACCGGACCGCGTCGCGCGGGTGGCCCACGAACGTCTCGGTGAACGACTCGCCTTCGGCCGCGCGTGAGACATCCCCTTCGGCACGGGTGCCGATCAGCGCGGGTACCGGGTCCGTGTAGCGGATGCCCTCGGGGCTGAGCACCGAGATGAAGTCGACCCCCGCCGCGCGCTGCGCCCGGAGGGCGTCGGGCTGGAGGAGCGCGGTGGGATTGGGTGACTTCAGCGCCGCCGCGGTACCCGGCCCGTGCGCGAAGCTCACCGCCGCGCCGAGTGAGCGGTTCTCGGCGTCCTCACGGCTGTCGTAGCGTGCCTGGAGGACGAGCGCGGCCGTGCCCGCGACGACGAGCAGGATCACCACGATGGCCTGGAGCAGGAATACCTGGGCAGCCAGGCTGTGCACGCCGAGCAGGGTTCCCGGACGTCCCCATCGTCCTGCCGGGCGCTCATGCTGCTGCTGATCGCGCTGCTGCGGTCGGCTGGGCGGCTGCGCCGCAGGCAGGTGGGACCGGCGGGATCGTCCGATCATGTTCACATTTCTAGCACTGGGCCGCCCCTCGGGGCGACCGCGCGGGCCACCGGGTGCGGCCGGTCGGGTCAGGTCAGCGTTGGCCGAGAGCGGCTTCGATACGCCGCCGGACCTGCGCCTCGTGGAAGAGCCGCCCGACCAGCGCCCCGCCGTAGACCACGAATCCCACTCCCACGAGCCAGGACTGCAGCACCAGCACGGTTCCGAACGGGCCGTAGGTCACGGCGTTCGCGGCGATCAGCGGTGAGAACACCAGCTGCGAGAAGAACCGCAGCCCGAGCAGTCCCACCGCGGTGGCCGCCGCCCCAGGGGCGAGGGCCTGCCAGCGGATCCGGCCGCACAGCAGCAGCCACTGCGACCACCAGAAGAAGAAGAACGCGCCGACCACGTCCCCGGTCGCGACGCCGACCGTCTCCAGCGCGGACGCGTTCGCCGGGGTCGGGGTGGTGACGAACACCAGCAGCGCCACGATCAGCACGCCGACCCAGACGACGTGGCGCCACATCGTGTGCCAGCGTGCCGTGGGAAGGTCCCACGCCCGTTCGTACCCGGTCTGAACGGCCGAACCGAAGGTCACTCCGAACGCGGCCAGCGCGCCGAGACCCAGCGCCGTCGTCCGTTGGAGCGCTTGCCCGGGGCGGCCGAACAACTGCTCCACCTCTTCCTGCGACACCTCCGCCACGCCCAGGCCCTGGACCAGCCACCGCGCGAACCCCTGGCCGCTCGGCAGGTCCGCCGCCGCGACCACGACCAGCAGCGGAACCAGGGTCAGGAAGCTCAGCGCGGCGAAGCCCATGGCCCGGTGCATCAGCTCCATCTCACGGCCGCGGCTCCAGGCCAGCCCCACCACCGAGCTCTGCACACGCCGGTGCAGGCGTGCGAACCAGTGGCCGTGGTGCGCCGGGTCGCCGTCGTCCGGCGCCCCGAATCTGAAGGGCATGTGGCGTGGCTACCCGTTATGAGGAGGCGACCAGTCCCGGTACCCGCCGAACGGGTGAACCCAGGCCCAGGACCGTGCGGCCTCAGGGCCGCCGTCAGGCCCAGGGGGCGAACTCGAACGCTCGCCCCTGGGCGTCGCGCCGGATCTCCAGCAGGCCCTGTACGGCCTCACGGTCGATCGGGCCGTACACATGCGGGAACTGGGTGTCCGGGGAGACGCCCGGGGGCGGGGATGAGCCCGCGGGCTCGCGTCGTACGGGGGAACGCAGCCGGTCCTCGTCGATCAGCAGTGCCATCAGCGGTCCGGGAGCCTCGCGGTAGTAGGCGTCGGCGATCGCCAGGGCTGTCGGTTCGTCGGGTGAGCAGTGGATGAAGCCCTCCGCGGCGAAGGATGCGGGCGCGTACGGGCGTTCGGGAATGGCGAGCCAGTCGTCGAGCGGTACCACATGGATGATCATCACCCAGTTATAGCCAAGCCTTCCCGCGTGTCGCCTGTCGGCCGGTCTCGGTCACGAGCGATGCCTGGACGCCGTACCGGTGGCGGGACCCTGTCGGCTCCGTGCCGGTCAGGCCGGATGACCCTTCACCCCCGGCTTCCGTCGCCTCCCCGAAAGCGGCCGTGCTCTCGTCGTCGGCGGCGCAGCGGGTCACCACCGGTATGCGCCCGCGCCAGGATGAGTGCCGAGGCCGCGATCACTCTGGACGGAGCGTGGGCCGGCGCGCGAGGCGGCGCTCATGGTCCGGGGAGCCCCCGGCCAGAGGGCGCAGGCGCACCCGGCAATGGAGTACCGCCACGGCCCGGACCGGACCGTTCCGCCCGCGCGTTTCTGCGGCCCATGCCCGACGCGGTGGACTCGCGTGCCTGTCCGACCGCGGAGGGGGCGCGATGACCGCGACGGTCACCCGGCTGATCGGCGTGCTGAACGAGGCCGACCGGTCAGTCTGCCGATCGTGACCGGAAGGTTGTTGTCCAACTGGCGTTTGGACGTGCCCGGTTGATCGTAAGATCTGACTGCTCCCGATCGCCTGGGAGGCTTGCTGTCTGTCCGACGTGGTTGGGAAGGGGCTCGTACTCCGTGGTCGCGGTCCACCGAGTCGTCACATCATGGTTACCCTGCTGAGCATCGCGGGCGGCTGTGCCGTGGCCGCCTCCGTGCTACTCCTGATCTGGGCGCTCGCCCTGCGGCGTGCGCTCGGGCGCGCCCGCCGGCTGGCGGCGGCCCGCGGCGCCGAGGTCGAGCATCTCGCCGCGGTACGCGCACCCGCCGTGGCCGAGCGGCTCAGCCGGGGGCAACGGCCCGAAGGCATACCCGGTCCGCTGAGCCCGGGGCCCGACACGGGGGAGGACTTCGCCCGGGCCCTGGAATCCGTCGTCGCCGCGCTCGGCTCCGATGAGGCCGTGCGCGGGGAGCGAGCCCTGCGGGACTCCGTACAGACGGCCTTCGAGTCCGTCGCACGCTCCGTCCACGCCATGGCCACGGTGCAGCAGCAGGTACTCGACCGCGTCGAACGCTCCATCGAGGACGCCGCTTTGATGGCCGAGGTGATGCAGGCCGACCACGCCGCCGCCCAGATGACCCGCAAGGCCCAGACCCTGCTGGTCATGTGCGGTGTCTGGCCCGCCCGCCGGGAGACCCGCCCGGTGTCCCTCTACGACTGCGTACGGGGCGCCCAGTCGCGCATCGTGGAGTTCGGCCGGGTCGAGATCCACGGCGGGCAGATGCTCCATGTGGTGCCGACCGCCGTCGAGGGCCTGATGCACGCGATCGCCGAACTGCTGGAGAACGCCACCGTGTTCTCGCCGTCCAGCAGCCAGGTTGTCGTCACCATCAGCGAGGTCGGCGCCGGTGCCGTGGTCGCGATCGATGACGCCGGCCTCGGCATGCCCCCCGACGTACTCCACCAGGCCACCGCACGGCTGCGCGACGACCTGGACCTGACACGGCTCGGTGCGGTGCCCCGGCTCGGGCTCGCCTGCGTCGGCCGCTGGACCCGGGAGCTCGGCTTCCAGGTGGAGCTGACCGGGGCGTCCGCGTACGGAGGCACCCGTGCCGTCACCTTCGTACCGCACCGGCTGCTCACCGACCCGCCGCCCCGGTCCACCGCTGCCGCGCGCTCCGGCACGGCAGCGGCGTACCCGCGCACGGACACGGGTGCCGCCGTCGGAGCTTCGGCCGAGCTCGCGGCCGGTGGCGGCCTGCCGAGGCGCCGCAGCCGCCGAGGCGCATGGCAGGCGGGCGTACACCAGGACGCGGGGACACCACTGGAAGGCGCGACCGCCTTCACGACCGCGGCGTACCCGGCGTCCTCCGGCCATCCGGCGCCCACCGCGGACCCGGCGCCCGCCACGCCCGCCGACCGCCCGTGGACCCCGGAGGACGCCCGCGCCTCGATCGCCGATGTGCTCTCCGGAACACGGCGCGGACGCTCGGAGGCGGAGAACAGCAGGACGCCCGAAGGACCCGACCACGAGGGAGGCCGGCCGTGACCGGAACCATCACCAAGCTGCCCGACCTGGGCTGGATGCTGCGACCGCTGACGGAGATCCCGGGCGTCCGGCACGCCGTCGTGGTCTCGGAGGACGGGCTGCGGCTCGGCCATGCCTCCGCCCGCAACCTGACGGGACCGGTGGCCGAACTCAGCGTCGCGGAGGCCGAGTCGCTCTCCGCCGCCGGCGCCGCGATGACCATGACCGGACGGTCCACCGCTGGGCTGCTGTTCGGCGGCGCCGCCAGGGTGCGCCAGCTCATGCTGGAGTCCGACCACGGATTCGTGCTGTTCACCCAGGCCGGAGCGGGCGCGCACCTTGGTGTGGCCACCGACACGAGTGCCGACATCGGCCTGGTCGCCCAGCAGATGCAGCTGCTCGTGGCACAGATCGGCGCGCACCTGAGCACCCCGCCGAGGGACCCGGTGACTCCGCTGAACCCGTCGTCATGACGGACCACACCGAGGGCACGGAGGGTAGGACCACCTCGGCGGTAAGACCGTACGTGATCACCGGTGGCCGGTCGGGCACGGGCGGGGAGCCGCTCGCCTGGGAAACCCTGGTGATGGCCACGGAAGCGGCCTACCCCTCAGCCCTACAGCCCGAGCACGTGAGCATCCTGGCGCAATGCCAGGGCCTGCTGTCGGTCGCCGAGGTGGCCGCCCATCTCGGCCAGCCGTCGTCGGTGGTCCAGGTGCTGCTCACCGATCTCCTCACGTGGGGGCTGATCGTGATCCGCCCTCCGATCCCCACCGCCGAACGAGCCGATGTCACCATGCTGAGAAAGGTCCTACATGGCCTCGAAAGCCGCCTTTGAGGCAACGGACAGGACACCGCGACCGCCAGGGCCGCCCCCAGTGGCGCCGGGTACGCCGCTCGCGGCACCGACCGCGCCGCAGACACCCCACGCCCAGGGGACACCCTCAGCCCCTGGGACACCCCCAGCCCCTGGGACACCCCTCACGCCTTCGACACCCCCAGCCCCGGGCAAGTACCTCACCTCCGGAGTCGTGGGCGCGGCCAAGATCCTCGTCGTCGGCCCGCTCGGCGTCGGCAAGACCACCCTGATCGGGACCGTCTCGGAGATCGAACCGCTCTCCACCGAGGCCGTGATGACCCGCGCCGGGGCCCGCGTCGACACCACCGCGGAGCAGTCCAAGACCACCACCACCGTCGCCCTGGACTTCGGCCGGATCACCATCGACGGCGAACTGGTGCTGTACCTCTTCGGCACTCCCGGCCAGCCCCGGTTCCTGCCCGCCTGGCGCGACCTGGCCAAAGGAGCGCTCGGCGCGCTCGCGCTCGTCGACGCCCGTGACCTGGCAGCCTCCTTCGACGCACTGGGCAACCTCGAGGACCTCGGGCTGCCGTTCGCCGTCGCGGTCAACGACTTCCCCGGCAGCCCCCGGCATACCGCCGACGAGCTCCGCGCCGCGCTGGACCTGCTCCCCGACACACCGCTGGTCTACTGCGACGCCCGTGACACCGCCTCATCCATCCGCGCGCTGATCGCGCTCCTGCGGCACCTCATCGACGTGACGGAGTGCGTATGACTTCGTGGCCCGGACGCTGCCCCGCCACGGCGCTGCATGGACAGCACCTCGACGGCGACGCCATGCCCGTCCTGTACGAGACGCTCCGCGAGCGGCACGGCCCCGTGGCTCCCGTGACCGTCGCACCCGGCATCGAGGCGTGGCTGGTGCTCGGACACCGCGAGCTGCTCCGACTCACCCGTGAGGAGCAGGACTTCTCACACGACCCGCGCCACTGGACCCCGCTGCGTGAGGGCCGGGTGCCGTCCGACTCCCCGATCCTTCCCATGGTCGGCTGGCGTCCCGCGCTGCTGTACGCGGACGGGCAGCAGCACCGCCGGATGCGCGCCGCGGTCTCCGACGCGCTCGCCGGGATCAACGGACACGAACTGCGCCGCAGCGTCCGTACTGCGGCAGAACAGCTCATCGCCTCATTCGCCGCCCGCCGGGGGGCCGACCTCGTACCGCACTACGCCCGCCTGCTGCCCATGCAGGCCATCACCGGCCTGCTGGGGCTGGACGAGCCCACGGGCCGGCGTTTCGTGCAGGCCATCGCCGGGGTGGCCGCCGGTGACGCCTACTCGACCGGCGCCAACCGGCGGCTCGCCACCATCCTGCGCACGGTCATCGAGGAGAAACGACGCAGCCCCGGCCAGGACATCACGTCGGCACTGCTTCACCACCCGGCGGGGCTCACCGACGCGGAAGTGCTGCACAACCTCGTGGTGATGTTCGTCGCGGGCAACCAGACCACTGTGAACTGGATCGCCACGACTCTGCGCATCCTGCTGTGCGACCCGGCCTTCCGCTCCTCGCTCTCGGGCGGCCACCTCAGCGTGGACGACGCACTCGACCTGGTGCTGTGGCGCTTCCCGCCTACACAGAACTTCCCCGCGCGCTACGCCACCCGGGACATCGAGTTCGGCGGGCAGCTCATCAGGGCGGGCGACATGCTCGTACTCGGACTCGCCGCGGCCAACAACGACCCGGCCGTACTGCCGCCGAACGGCGGCCCGATCGCCGGAAACCGCTCCCACCTCGCCTTCGGTGCCGGTCCGCACAGCTGCCCGGCCCAGGACCCGGCCCGGCTGATCACCCGGACCGCCGTGGACACCATCCGGCACCGCTTGCCCGACCTGGAACTGGCCGTCCCGGAAACCGAGCTGGCCTGGATCTCCTCGCCCTGGACCAAGGGCCTCGCTGCGCTCCCGGTCCGTTTCACCGACCCTCAGCTGCCCCTCGCACCTGTGGCCGAGAGCACCGCGCCGCAGCCGATGGCACCACAGACAGGAGACTTCCGTTGAACACCTCATCCATGCCCCCGCACCGGATGGACCCGACCGGTGGCTGCCCGCACGCGGACAACGCCCGTTTGCTCGCCCAGGGCGCCGTCACCCCGGTCGTCCTGCCCGGGGACATCGAGGGCATGGCGGTACTCGGACATGACGCGCTGAAGGAGTTCCTGGCGCACCCCGATGTCGCCAAGGGCGCGGAGCACTTCACCGAGCTCCGGGAAGGCCGGATCCCCGACGGCTGGCCGCTGAAGACCTTCGCGACCGTCCAGGGCATGACCACGGCCGACGGCGCCGACCACCGGCGGCTGCGGGTGCTGGTGAGCAAGGCCTTCACCGCGCGCCGGGTGGAAGCGCTGAGGCCACGGATCGAGACCGTCACCACGATCCTGCTGGACGGCCTGCGGTCCGCCGCGGCCGAAGGGGACGGTGTGGCCGATCTGCGGCGGCATTTCGCCATGCCGCTGCCCATGGGGGTCATCTGCGAACTGCTCGGCGTGGACGCGGAGCACCACGAGCGGCTGCACCACCTGTCGAACCAGATCGTCTCCACGGACATCAGCCCCGAGGAGGCCATCGCCGCCAACCGCGAACTGGTCTCCGTGCTCACCGCCGTCGCCACCGCGCGGATGGCGGACCCGGGCGACGACCTCACCAGCGCGCTGATCGCGGCCCGGGAGGAGGACGGCGACCGGCTCAGCGAGCACGAGCTGATCGGCACCCTGCTGCTGATGATCATCGCCGGGCACGAGACCACGCTGAACCTGATCACCAACGCGGTCCGCGCCCTGTGCGCCCACCGCGACCAGCTGACCCTCGTCCAGGACGGCAAGGCGAGCTGGGCCGACGTGGTGGAGGAGACCCTGCGCTGGGACAGCCCGGTGAGCTACTTCCCCTTCCGCTACCCGACGAGGGACCTCACCGTCGGCGGCACCGTCATTCCCAAGGGCACCCCCGTACTGGCCGGCTACTCGGCCGCAGGCCGCGACAAGGCGGCCCATGGCGCCGACGCCGACCGCTTCGACGTCACCCGCCAATCGGAGGCCCGTCACCTCTCCCTGGGCCACGGCCCGCACTACTGCCTGGGTGCCCCGCTGGCGCGGATGGAGGCCACCATCGCCCTGGAGCGGCTGTTCACCCGCTTCCCCGGCCTTGACCTGGCTCTGCCGGAGCCGGAGCTGACGCGAGACGCCAGCTTCGTCGGCAACAGCGTGCACGAACTGCCCGTACGGCTGGGCGACTGAGGCAGCGGCCCCGGCAGGGGGCTGGAAACGGTGCGTCAGCCACCGCGCCAGTCCCCGGCCCCACCCTCGCGACTGCGGGGATCATCGGCCCAGGGCGCGACGCCGGCACCGTCGGCGACGGAGCTGTCCCGCTGACACCGAGGCCACGAGTAGACGCTCACCATGCGGCGGATCGCAACGGGTCGGGGCCTCCTGGACTCCCGTGTCGCGTCGGCGAAGCCCCGGGCGCTGTACCTGAGGTCGTGGAGAACGGTGGAATGCAGGGGGCTCGACGGGGACCAGCTGAATCCCTTGTGGTTGTGGGAACGCCGGAGGTGGTGGGCGGTGCGTGTCACGGGACTCCGTTCGCAGCGACCGCCAGAATATCTCCTGGCGGGCTACCGGAAGCCCGTCCGTCCCTTCGAACGTGCGTTTTCCATGCGGGTAACCCTAGTTTGCCGGTGTGGACCGCAGCAGCAGTCGGAGCTGCTTCTCCCCGTCGCCCGACACCGCGTGTTCCACCTCGACGGCGAAGCCCGATGTGAGCGCTTCGGCGAGACGGTCCACCGCCGGATACGAGCCGGAGAGCTCGGCGGCCACCGGTGCGCCGAGCGTGGTGGCGGCCACCGGACCCGCGGTGCCGGCGGGTGCCACGTCGTAGGTCGCGGACCACACGGTAGGGTGGCCGTGGCCGACGTCGTGGACGTGTTCCTCGGCGGCACGGTCGCAGGGGTAGGCGGCGAGGAGTGCGCCGAAGACGGCGTCCGCGTCCTGCGGGGAGCCGGTGAGCTGCACTGATACTTCCTCGTGCTTGTCGGCGACCTTCACGGTGACCACCGTCCTCTCTCACGCTGTGCGTACGACGGATACGACGGATACGACCGACTGATACGGCGGGTACGACTGGTACGGCTTGGTACTCCTGGGTCTTCCCCTTCAAAGGTCCCACTTCAACGCCCGAACGGCACGGCTCGTCCGACCCGGTGCGGCCGCTCAGGGCCCCGGTACCTCCCGGGTCCTCGTCCAGTGCAGCAGCTCGTCGGCCTTCCAGGTGGTGATGACCCGTTCGGCGGGCACCCCGCACTCCTCGGCCCTGGCGCACCCGGCGTACTGCCAGTCGAGCTGGCCCGGGGCGTGCGCGTCCGAGTCGATCGCGAACAGCGTCCCCGCCGCCACGGCCTGGCGCAGCAGACGCCGCGGCGGGTCCAGCCGCTCGGGACGGCTGTTGATCTCCACCGCCGTTCCCGACTCGGCACACGCCGCGAACACCGCTTCGGCATCGAACTCCGACTCCGGTCGGCCGGAGACTCCGTGCCGCTCCGTGAGCAGCCGCCCGGTGCAGTGACCCAGCACGTCCACCAGCGGGCTGCGGACCGCCGCGAGTATGCGGCGCGTCATGGGCTGCGTCGGCATGCGCAGCTTGGAGTGCAGCGACGCCACCACGAGGTCGAGGCGGGACAGCAGCTCCGGGTCCTGGTCCAGCGTGCCGTCCGGCAGGATGTCGCACTCGATTCCTGTGAGCAGTCGGAATGGTGTCCAGGTCCGGTTGAGCTCCGCCACCACGTCGAGCTGCTCCCGCAGCCGTTCCGCGGACAGCCCGCGTGCCACGGTGAGCCTGGGGGAGTGGTCGGTGAGCACCACCCACTCGTGTCCCAGAGCCGCCGCTGCCCGCCCCATCACGTCGATCGGGCTGCCGCCGTCCGACCAGTCCGAGTGCAGATGGCAGTCGCCCCGCAGCGCGGCCCGCAACTGACGGCCGACATCCCCGTCGGCCTGGCTCGACGCGGCGTCCGCCTCCAGCCGCCGCAGATAAGCGGGCACATCGCCGGCCAGAGCCTCCCTTACCACCTGGGCGGTCTTCGGACCGATCCCCCGCACCGACTCCAGCGACCCCGCGGCCCCGGCACGTGCCCGTACCTCGTCCGCGCCGAGCGCCGCGACCGCCGCCGACGCCGTGCGGAAGGCCCGTACGCGATAGGTCGGAGCCCTCGACCGCTCCAGCAGGAACGCGATCCGGTCCAGTGCGTCCACCGGGTCCATGAAGCCGGGGCTACTCCTGGAGCACCGACAGGACGTTGCCCGCCGGATCCTTGAACCAGGCGATGGCGGGGCCCTCCTGGCGGGCGATGCCCCGTTCGTCCTGCCCGAAGCCGTCATAGCGCTCGAAGTCCACCCCGCGCGCCACGAGCGCGTCCACGGTCCGTTCGATGTCGTCCACCGGGAAGTTCAGCACGGTGAAGCTCGCCGGTGTGTGACTCTCGCCCTTCGGATAGACCAGCACCCGGGAACCCCCTGCGAGATCCAGCGTGAGCATCCCGTGCTCCTCCGACACGCGCAGGCCGAGCGTCTCGGCGTAGAACTCCTTCGCCCGCCCGATGTCATCGGTCGAGAAGCCGCTGAACGCCCTGCTGTCACCCAGCATGACCGTATCCCTTCGCCGGTCCGTTCGTCCCCCTTCAGTCTTCACCCTCGTCCCGGTCCCCGCTTCCTTCCTGGCGGACGACGAACTCCCTCGCCAGCCGCTCACCCAGCGTGACTGCCGCCTCGTGGGATTCGATCGGGGAGACCTCCGAGCCGCGGAACGCGATGTAGGTGACTTCCGAGTCGGTGCCGCCCCCCTCCGGGCCCGGGGCGATGCCGAGGCGTTCGGCCGCCGCATAGGACGCCTCGCCGATGATCTCGCTCGGTCCGGTGTCCCCGACGACCGCGTACAGCACCCTGCCGCGGTGGACGACGGCCACGACGCTGCCACCGCGTATCCCGGACGAGGAGAAGTCCCACAGCTCGCTCGCCATGGGTACCACCACGAACGGCAGCCCCTCGGAGCTCAGATACTCCCCGTCCGACTGCGCGAAGGCGGTCTGGGGCTGGAAGTTGGGGTCTGTCTCGTCGTTGCAGCTCGCGGAGTACTGCCCGTCGCAGTCGATGTCCATGTCCGCCGTCCAGAACACCGCGTCCCGCGTGCCGCACACCGGTATGTCCGCCGGTGTCGACTCGTCGCTGCGGTAGAGGCCGTCGGATATCCGGGTGCAGTGCCGCACGCTGGCGAGCAGTTCGTCCGCGGTCACCGAGCCTTCGGAGGCGGTACGGGCGGTGGCGGTGGCGGTTCCGGGAAGGGTCGCGAGCAGGGCCGCCACCGCGGTCACGGCGAAGGCCCTGAGGTACGGGGACGCAAGGCGACGGGACAAGGAACCGGAGGAAACGGGGGAGACGCGGGACACGGGGGAGCGGAACGGGGACACGGACACGGAGGTACTCCTCAGGCATCAGAGCGGAGGGCCGCTGTCAGCGGCCCTCCTGGCGTATGTGGTGGGCGAGGCGGTCGAGGAAGATCCGCTGGCCGGGGAGGAGCAGCTCGGCGGCCCGTTTCAGCGAGAACCAGCCGACCCGGTCGATCTCCGGGAACTCGCGCAACACCCCGGACCTGGGCGGCCACTCCATGCTGAACGTGCCCGGCGTGACCAGTTCCGGGTCGAGGTCGCCCTCGACGGCCCAGACCGTGACCAGTTTGCCGCCGGGCTGGCGGCTCTCCCCGAGGGGCAGGCGCTCCCCGGTCGGCGCGGGCAGGCCGAGCTCCTCCTCGAACTCGCGGTGTGCGGCGGTTTCCGCCTCCTCCTCAGAGCCGTACTCGCCCTTCGGGATCGACCAGGCACCCGCGTCACGGGACGCCCAGAAGGGCCCGCCCATGTGCGCGATCAGCACCTCCACGTCCGGGCCCGCGGCTCGGAAGATCAGCAAACCGGCACTGCGCTTGGCCATGGCGCCGAGTCTGGTGTCCGTGTCGACCGTCCGCCATCGTTCGGGCACACGGTGTCACGGCTGCCATGGGCGTGTGCTGCCCGTCCGGCAAGCCGCTGCGGCAGGCCGCGGACGCCCGGGGACGATGCGCTGAAGGGGTGGCGTGACGCACCGTCCCGCGTTGCGCCGTCGTGCCGGGCGCGGCAGGGTCGTAGGTGCCAGCCAAGGAGGACACAGCCATGCCCATCGCGTCGGTGAACCCCGCGACCGGTGAGACGCTCAAGAGCTTCGATGCGCTCGGGCCCGCGGGAATCGAGGCACGCCTGGCCGCCGCCCATGAAGCCTTCCTGGAGTACCGCGTCACCGGGTTCGGTGAGCGGGCGCGGCTGCTGAAGAGAGCCGCGGCGCTGCTCGAAGAGGACCAGGACGACATCGCCCGCACCATGACCAGCGAGATGGGCAAACCGATCACCGCCGCCAGGGCGGAGGCGGCCAAGTGTGTGAAGGCGATGCGCTGGTACGCCGCGCACGCCGAGCGGTTGCTCGCGGACGAACCGGTGCCGGACGAGGAGGCCGCGGACTCGGGCGCGTCGGGGGCTTTCGTCCGCTACCGCCCATTGGGCGCCGTGCTCGCCGTGATGCCGTGGAACTTCCCGCTCTGGCAGGTCGTACGGTTCGCCGCACCCGCGCTGATGGCGGGCAACACTGGGCTGCTCAAGCACGCGTCGAACGTTCCGCAGACCGCGCTCTACCTGGGCGACCTCTTCCACCGGGCGGGCTTCCGCGACGGCTGCTTCCAGACGCTGCTGATCGGCTCCGCCGAGGTGGAGGGGGTGCTGAGGGACCCCAGGGTGGCCGCGGCGACCCTCACCGGGAGTGAACCCGCGGGCCGCTCCGTCGCGTCCATCGCGGGCGACGAGGTGAAGAAGACCGTTCTGGAGCTCGGGGGCAGCGATCCCTATGTGGTGATGCCGTCCGCCGACGTGGACAAGGCCGCCCGGGTCGCCGTGACCGCGCGCGTCCAGAACAACGGCCAGTCCTGTATCGCCGCCAAGCGCTTCATCGTGCACGAGGACGTGTACGACACCTTTACCGAGCGTTTCACCGCCCGGATGGAGGGGCTGACCGTGGGGGACCCGCTGGAGGAGTCCACCGACGTCGGCCCGCTGGCCAGCGAGCAGGGCCGCGCCGATCTGGAGGAACTCGTCGCCGACGCCCTGGGCAGGGGTGCCGAGGCGCTGTGCGGGGCGGGTCGGCCCGAAGGATGGCCGCGGGGCTGGTTCTACCTCCCCACCGTCCTCACCGGGATCACGCCCGAGATGCGGATCCACCGGGAGGAGACCTTCGGCCCGGTGGCGACCGTCTACCGGGTCAGCGGCCTTGACGAGGCCGTAGCGGTGGCCAACGACTCTCCGTTCGGGCTGAGTTCCAATGTATGGACCCGCGACGAGGATGAAGTGGCCAGGTTCGTCAGGGACCTTGAGGCAGGCGGGGTGTTCGTCAACGGAATGACGGCCTCCCACCCGGCCATGCCCTTCGGTGGCGTCAAACGCTCCGGATACGGGCGGGAGTTGTCCGGACACGGCATCAAGGAGTTCTGCAACGCCACCACCGTCTGGCGCGGCGCCGAACGGTAGCCGCGGACTCCGTTCGAGCCGCCGGATCCGTGGGCAGGAGACCCACGCACGCACGGGCAGGCGACGGGCAGGAGCGCACGGATCATGGAGCGGCAGACGAACTGGGGCTTCCTCGACGACCGCGGTCATCTGGCGACGGCGGTACGACGGCCACGCAGGGCCGTCACGTACGTACAGGCCGGGGCGACCCTCTGGGACCACGGCATACGTCCGGCAGGGCTGTTCGGATCGAACCACGACGGTGTCGGACCCGACCCCGTGAAAGCCGCAGGACTGCCCCTGGACGCGATCGCCTACCTCGGGTCCGGCGCCGGGCTCGACACTGAAGCACTGCTGGCCGTCGAGCCAGACCTCGTCGTCGCCGTCTCCTACGGCGGCGGACAGGTGTACGCCCTCGATCCCGAGACGGTCAAACACATCGAGGAACGCGTCCCGCTGGTCGTGCTCGACATCGGCCAGGGACGGTCGCTCGCCGCCATCCGCGCCCGATTCGCCGAACTGGCCCGGGAGCTGGGTGCCGACGGCGAGACGGCCATGGACATCCCGCTCGCCCGCGCCGAGTCGCGACTGCGCGACCAGGCGGCTCCGGGCCGGCCCGGAACCCGTCCCACCGTGCTCGCGCTCTCCCCCGCCTCCGCCGACGGCGCCTATCTCGCCAAGCCCTACGCCTGGCCCGATCTGCGTGAACTCGCCGGACTCGGAGTCGATCTGGTGGATCCCCAAGGCGGAGCGAGCACCAACTGGTCAGCGGTCGACTGGTCCGAAGTCCCCGCTCTCGCCGCGCGGATCCTGCTGGTCGACATGCGTTCCAACGCCCACCCGCTGGATGCCCTGCACACCAACCCCGCCTGGCAGGAGGCCGTTTCGGGCGCCCGACTCGTGCCTTGGAACCCGGAGGCTCCGTGCAGCGCCCGGGCGCACGCCCGCTTCTTCACCCAGGTCGCCGATGCGGTGGAGGCTGCACGGAGCTCGTCGTAGCGACGCGGTTCCCGGCAGCCGCTTTCGGAGGGTCCACGCGTCCGGGCGAGGTGATCATCCGGACACCTCCGCGGCGGGCCGCCCGAGTTCCTCCAGGGCGTGCGCCAGCCACTGGATCCAGAACCGTTCCAGATCGATACCGCCCCGCAGCACCACATGCCGCAGCCGGTCCTCGACGGAGTCCCGTCCGGGCGGGAAGTGCCGCTCCTCGATGGCCAGATACTCGGCCAACTGCCGTTCATGCAGCTCCAGGTGGCGTCGCAGTTCCGCCTCCAGGCCCTCCGTGCCCACCACGGCCGCGGCGCGCATCCTCAGCAGCAGTGCGTCCCGCACGGGTTTGGGATCCTCGGTCCTGCCCACCCACGCGGCCAACTCGGCGCGGCCCGCCGGCAGGACCTCGTACTCCTTCTTCTGGCCGCGCGCAGGCTGTCCGGACTGCAGGGCACGGATCTGCCCGGCTTCCTCCAGCCTGCCGAGCTCCCGGTAGATCTGCTGGTGTGTGGCCTGCCAGAAGTAGCCGATCGAGCGGTCGAAGCGGCGGGTCAGTTCCAGACCCGACGACGGTTTCTCGAGCAGGGCGGTGAGGATCGCGTGCGGGAGTGACATGATCCGCATCCTAGGCAGCCCCGGCGGCCGCCCCCGCCGGCGTCCGGCTGTGTCCGGACACGGTCACGGCCGGATCCGGACACACCGGTTCCGGCCGTGACAGTGGAACGAACCTAGAGCGAGGCCGCCAGGCGGGTGCCCTGGTCGATGGCGCGCTTTGCGTCGAGCTCGGCGGCCACGTCCGCGCCGCCGATGAGGTGGACCGTGTGGCCCGCCGCGCTCAGCTCCTCGTACAGGTCGCGCTGCGGCTCCTGACCGGCGCAGAGCACGACGGTGTCCACGTCGAGCACCGTGGAAGTGCCGTCCACCGTGATGTGCAGACCCTCGTCGTCGATACGGTCGTAGGTCACTCCGGCGACCATCGTCACCCCGCGGTGCCTGAGCTCGGTGCGGTGGATCCAGCCCGTCGTCTTGCCGAGCCCGGCGCCGACCTTGGTCGTCTTGCGCTGCAGCAGGTGCACGGCGCGCGGCGGCTTCGGCCGCTCGGGGGCGCGCAGTCCGCCCGGGGTCCCGTACGCGGTGTCCACGCCCCACTGCCGGAAGTACGTCTCCGCGTCGAGGCTCGCGCCCTCGCCGCCGTCCGTGAGGAACTCCGCCACATCGAAGCCGATACCACCGGCACCGACCACGGCCACCCGCTCGCCGACCTGCGCGCCGTCGCGCAGCACGTCGAGGTAGCTGAGCACGCTGGGGTGGTCGGCGCCCTCGATGTCGGGGGTGCGGGGCGAGACCCCGGTCGCGATGACGACCTCGTCGTAGCCCGCGAGCAGCTCCGGCGTGGCGAACGTGCCCAACCGAACCTCCACTCCCCGCAGTTCGAGTTGGGTGCGGAAGTAGCGCAGCGTCTCCTCGAACTCCTCCTTGCCGGGGATCCGCTTGGCGACGTTGAGCTGCCCGCCGATCTCGTCTGCGGCGTCGAACAGCGTCACCTCGTGCCCCCGCTCGGCGGCGGACACGGCGAAGGAGAGCCCGGCGGGCCCGGCGCCGACCACGGCCAGGCGCTTGCGCAGCCGGGTGGGGGAGAGCACCAGCTCGGTCTCGTGACAGGCGCGAGGGTTGACCAGGCAGGAGGTGATCTTGCCGCTGAAGGTGTGGTCAAGGCAGGCCTGGTTGCAGCCGATGCAGGTGTTGATCGTGTCGGCGCGGTCCTCGCTCGCCTTCGCGACGAAGTCGGGGTCGGCGAGGAACGGCCGCGCCATGGAGACCATGTCGGCGCGCCCCTCGGCGAGCAGCCGCTCGGCGACCTCCGGCGTGTTGATCCGGTTGCTGGTGACCAGCGGCACCGAGACCGCGCCCATGAGCTTCTGCGTCACCCAGGTGTACGCGCCACGGGGTACGGAGGTCGCGATCGTGGGGATGCGGGCCTCGTGCCAGCCGATACCCGTGTTGATGATCGACGCTCCGGCCGCCTCGATCTCCTTGGCGAGCGCGACCACCTCGTCGAGCGAGGAGCCGCCCGGCACCAGGTCGAGCATGGACAGGCGGTAGATGATGATGAAGTCCTCGCCGACCCGCTCACGGGTGCGTCGGACGATCTCGCGCGGGAAGCGGGTGCGGTTCGCGTACGAGCCGCCCCAGCGGTCGTCGCGCTTGTTGGTGGCGCTCGCGATGAACTCGTTGATGAGGTAGCCCTCGGAGCCCATGATCTCGACGCCGTCGTATCCGGCTGACTTCGCCAGCTCGGCCGCCCGTACGTAGTCGTCGACGGTGCGCTCGACGTCAGCGTCGCTGAGCGCGTTCGGTACGAACGGGCTGATCGGCGCCTGGAGCGCGCTCGGTGCGACCAGCTGAGGGTGGTAGGCGTACCGGCCGAAGTGCAGGATCTGCATGGCGATCCGCCCGCCTGCCGCGTGCACCGCGTCGGTGACCGTGCGGTGCTGCTCGGCCTCCTCCTCGGTGGTGAGCTTGGCGCCGCCCTCGTAGGGACGTCCCTCGTCGTTGGGCGCGATACCACCCGTGACGATCAGGCCCACGCCGCCTCGGGCGCGCGCGGCGTAGAAGGCCGCCATGCGCTCGAAGCCGTTCGCCGCCTCCTCCAGGCCGATGTGCATCGATCCCATCAGCACTCGGTTGGGCAGCGTGGTGAACCCGAGATCGAGCGGGCTGAGCAGATGCGGGTACGGGGTCATCCGGCGCCTCCTCGCGCAAGTGTCGTCGCCCCCAGTTGTAGACGGTCCGAGGAGGGTTGTGCAACTAGTTGCATAAGGGTGGGGGAGTGAGCTGCGCTACGTCGGCGGAAGCGGGACGGAAGCCCGACGGGCGCCGGACGGGCATGGCCGCACGTCGGACAGCCGCGGTGGGACACGGACAAGGGGCCGGGACGCGACGGTCCCGGCCCCTGGTCGCGCGCCCTGAGGCGCGCCGTCACACCTTGCGGTACTCGTACGCCTCCGTCGCCGCCGCTGCCACAGCATCCAGATCCGCGCCCGCCGATGCCGTGACCAGCGCAGCGACCGCGCCCTCGGCGAACGGGGCGTCCACCAGGCGGGCGCCGTCGGGCAGCTGGTCGCCCTCGGCGATCAAAGCCTTCACGGTCAGCACGGCACTGCCGAGATCGGCCAGTACGGCGACCCCCGCCCCTTGGTCCACCTCGGCCGCGGCATCCGCGATCAGCGCGGCGGAAGTACCGAAACGGCCGTCCTCGGTGCCTCCCGCCGCCGCGATCGGCGCAGTCCCACCGCCGCCCGCCAGCGCCCCGGCCATCGCGGCGACGGATGAGGCCACCTCCGCGCTGTGTGACACGAGCACGATGCCCACCAGACTCATGACGCCTCCCCGGGGCCGCCGTCCGCCGCGGCCTGCGCGAGGGCGGCGATCAGCAGAGCCGCCGATGTCGCGCCCGGGTCCTGGTGCCCGGCGCTGCGCTCGCCCAGATAGCTCGCCCTGCCCTTGCGCGCCACCATCGGCACGGTGGCGACAGCGCCTTGCTCGGCAGCCTCCCGGGCAGCCGTGAAGGACTTCGCGAGCGCCACCACCGCCGGCTCCAGCGCGTCCAGCATCGTCTTGTCACCGGCCTTCGCGCCGCCGAGCTGTGCGACCGCCTCGACACCCGCCCGCAGTGCCTCGGTGAGCCGCTCGCGCGACACTTCCGTACCGTCGCCGAGCATCTTGCCCGCCCGCCGCAGCAGCGTCCCGTACAACGGCCCCGACGCTCCGCCGACCGTCGAGATCAACTGCCGTCCGGCCAGCACCAGTACGGCTCCCGGGGTGTCGGGGGTGCCACTCTCCAGCGCGGCCTTGACGGCGGTGAACCCGCGCTGCATGTTGATGCCGTGGTCCGCGTCGCCGATCGCCGAGTCGAGCTCGGTGAGATGCGCCGCCTCGCGGCCCACGGCATCGGCCGCGATGTCCATCCAGCACCGGAAGAACCCGGCGTCGAGGGTCTCGGACACAGCCACTCCTCCTCCGGTTCCCGGTAACGCGTGGGACGCGCGAATCAGCGGCCCCACCGCAGCGCCGGAGTCCGCACCGGCGCGTCCCACAGCCGCAGCAGGTCCTCGTCCATCGCGCAGATCGACACCGAGCAGCCGGCCATGTCGAGCGAGGTCACATAGTTCCCGACGAGCGTACGGGCCACCGGCACGCCCCGCTCGCCGAGTACCCGGTGCACCTCGGCATTGAACCCGTAAAGCTCCAGGAGGGGCGTCGCGCCCATCCCGTTGACGAGCAGCAGCACCGGACTCGACGGCTTCAGATCCTCCAGCAGCGTGTCGACGGTGAAGTCCGCGATCTCGCGGGACGTCATCATCGCCCGCCGCTCGCGGCCCGGCTCACCGTGGATGCCGATGCCGAGCTCCAGCTCACCAGCCGGCAGGTCGAAGGTCGGGGACCCCTTGGCGGGTGTCGTCACGGCGGTCAGGGCCACACCGAAGCTCCGCGACCGTGCGTTCACCTCGCGTGCGATCGACTCGACCCGCTCCAGTGGCGCGCCCTCCTCGGCGGCCGCCCCCGCGATCTTCTCGACGAACAGCGTCGCGCCCGTCCCGCGCCGACCTGCCGTGTAGAGGCTGTCGGTCACCGCCACGTCATCGTTCACCAGCACCTTGGCGATCTGGACGCCCTCGTCCTCCGCCAGTTCGGCCGCCATGTCGAAGTTCAGCACGTCGCCCGTGTAGTTCTTGACCACGAACAGCACCCCGGCCCCGCTGTCGACCGCCGCGGCGGCGCGCACCATCTGGTCCGGTACGGGCGAGGTGAACACCTCCCCCGGACAGGCCCCGCTCAGCATTCCCGGGCCCACGAACCCGGCGTGCAGCGGTTCATGCCCGGAGCCGCCCCCGGACACCAGCGCCACCTGCCCGGCTACGGGTGCGTCGCCCCGCACCACCACTCGGTTCTCGATGTCCACCCGCAGCTCCGGATGGGCGGCTGCCAGCCCCCGCAGCCCGTCCGCGACGACCGTCTCCGGGACGTTGATGAGCATCCTCATGGGTACCTCCTGGCGCGAGAACGCCCTGGCGTGCCATGCCCTGTACTGCCCACGGCAAGCCGGACGAGTGTGTCCGGTCCGTCCGCGGTGGACAGGCCGACCGGGACCGCGGCGACGCCGTACCGCCCGTGCAGTGCTGCGAGCTCGGGAGTGGTGCTCCGGCTGCCCACGGTGACGTGTGCGCCTTCGCGGCCGAACGCGACCCTGTCCTTGAGCTGTAGGTCCATCGCGGTTCGTTTTCCTGGCTTGGTACCCCCTGTCATTGAGAGTAGGCGGAATCGACGCCGCCGGCTCAGCGTGCCCACCTCCGCTCGACCTGGTCCGGGCGCTTCCGCTCCCGCTGCGCTCCTCGATCAGCCGGAGAGGGACACGGGCGTCTTTCCCGGCGCGGGGCCGGTGCGGCATCTCGTGCGGCTCGCCGCCCGCGGCCAGGCCGTGCGGGTAACCCTCTCCAGGCTGCGACTCGACCCTTCGCGGCAGCTGATCGGTGCGCAGTGCTCGGGCGCGCTGGTGCTGGCCCGCCTCGGGCTGCTTGATGGCGTGCCCGCCTGCACGGACATCAAGAGCCGCCCCTTCGTCGAAGCCTGCGACGTCACGGTGCTGGACGCCCCGTTCCACGCCGTGGGGAACATCGCCACGGCCGGCGGTTGCCTGGCCTTCCAGTATCTGGCCACCTGGGTGATCACCCGAGCGCTGGGGGAGGACGCCGCGCGCGACGTCCTCCAGTACGTGGCTCCGGTCGGCGAGAGCCAGGAGACCGTCGAGCGGGCCCTGCGTGCCGTTCACACAGGCCGGGTCGCACTGCGCTGACACCGCGCCGTACGAGTTCTCCCGCCGGTGCCGGTGCTGGTGCTGGTGCCGGTGCCGCGTCCTGGTCCGAAGCCGGAACCGCTGTCGTCGGCGGACGACCAGGCCGCGGCCACGTCCCATGTCAGCCGGTCCCAACACGTGTCCTCCACTTGACTCCCAGCATGGCGCCGAGGCCTGGAATGACGGGAGGAGGCTCTCGACGACCACGGGGACTTTCAGGGAATCTCTGAACCCGTGCACCAGGGCCGTAGCTCCGCCAATCGCGCCAGGGTCCCGGAGGCCGACGCACGTTCCTCCTCTGTGAGCTGGAGCTCGGCCGCTTTGGTCAGCATGCGCGCAGCCAGGGCGTCGTCGCCGAGGCGCTGCGCGATATCCCCGCGCAGCACCAGCAGGCGCAGATGCTGCGCGGGGGTTGGTTGCCGGCTCTCCCATCGCAGCGCGCGGTCGATGATCTTCGCAGCGCCGACCAGGTCCTCCTTGGAGTCGACGAACAGGTCGGCCATGTGTATCGCCCGTGCGAAGGTTTCCCGGGGCACCGGCCGGAGGCGCTGGTCCTCGCTGATCTGCTGCCCGACGCGGACGCAGTTGCCGCCGGGGTCGGTCATCAGAAACTGCCGCATGCCGTAGGACATGTCTTTCAGGGGTCCGATGCGCGGCAGCCCGCGGATGGGGATCTTGCCGTACGCCGCCTTCAGCCCTGCACGGAACGCCGCGTACAGCCCGTCCACGTCGTCCGTGAGGATGTAGCAGGCGGAGTAGGACCCCGCCGGGTCGTACCCTTTTATGCCGCTGAAGTGCAGCTGGACGGAGCCCCGTTCGATGGCGGCGTAGGGATAGGGGCTCTTCTGCAGGAAGGTCGTTTCGAAACCCAGCGCGACATAGAAGTCGACCACCGGCTGGATCGCATGGCACGGGAGGAGCGGGATGGTCTTCTCATTCATGCGGACAGCCTAGTCAAAGTTGACTAGATCGGGGGCTGTACGGCGTCCGAGGGAGCCGACACCAGGGGGTACAAGCTTGCCCCGCGTGGTCGGCCGGCGAGTACAAGGAGGACCGAAGATACGGGAACACCTATGTCGGGGTCGTGGACTGCGCGAGCTCAATCGAGAGGAGCGAGCAGCTGCCCTTCTCCTTCGGTGGCGCGAAGTGGGTCGGCGGCCTCGGTACGTTCGACCTGTAGGGCTTCAGGGGCGCCGTGATGAAGAGCCGGAAGAGCCTGCACACATACAAGACCGTGTACGAGGGCAGTGCGACGAGGACGCGTGTGGTCTGCGTCTGGGCCGACCACAGCACCGTGGCCGCCACCGAACTCGAGGGCGAGTCTCTGCAGGAGCTGGCCGACCTCACCGCCGAGCTCTCCCGGACTTCGCGCGTCAAGAGGTGAACCCGTTGGCAGCGACCGCCTTCACCGCGGCCCAGAGGGCCGGGCGGGGTCGAACGACGCCCCGCAACCAAGCTACGGAACCAGGTCATTTGGCGTCCGAACCCGCACCGTGACCCGCTCACCGTGGTCGGTCACATCCTCAATGGCCAGCGTGACAGCCCCGGAAGCACCATTCCAGTGGCAGGCCGGCTTGCGGCAGTCAGCGCCGGTTTCCGTGCCGCCTGGGAAGCGAGCTGCTGTCGGACAGGCTTGACACTCCTTGGCTTTGTCTGGCTGACCTGCGCAAACGACCCGGGGATCCCCACTGGCGCCATCGCGAAGGCCCCGGCTCCCAGCGGGGGCCTTGATCAGAAAAGTACTTGCATTCATAGTGCAAAAAGCTCGCCAAGTGCCGTATATATCCCAATTTGTGTGGTTATGGTTCTTGTGTCGGGCCGAAGAGGGTTGAGAGGTAAGAACGACTCCGACGGCAGACATCGACAGCAACACCCACCCCGATCGTGCAAAAGGATTGCCATCATGGACACCAAGATCGAATTCTTCGAGGAAATGACCCGCTGCGAGGATCCGATGCAGGATGCCTGCCTGTGTGCACTGTGTGTGTCTAACGAGGTCGACACAGAGGAGTGACCTACCGGCGCGCCGCGTGCCGTGCGAGCTTCCAGCCTGCGCCCATCCACGCGCCTCCTGCTGCTCTCGCGCCGCACACATATCGGATTCGTGCGCGGTGCAGTAAGTCAGAGTGGCCACAGATCGAGTGGCGCCTGACGGCCCGTAACAAGCGAGGCCCTCGGACTGTTGAGCGAGATGACTGACATCTCAACTCAACAGTCTGGCGGCCTCGTTGTTTGTCCACCCTGCCGCACTGGACCTGCCGCATGCGCTTGCGGGGTGGGAAGAAGTGCTCGATCCGCTCGTTCAGCGCAGCCCGCGCGATCCCCCGGCCGGCTTGCCCGTCTCCAGCACGGTCCACACGGCCCTACATGGATCTCCGCGTCGTAACTATGTCGCTTCCTACCCTCAACTCCTTGCGGGGGTCACGGCTCCACGCTACGAGGGGAAGCGCACAGTCCTGGCAGCTCCTCCGACCGGCGCCGCGCCGCCTTCGGTGGTCCTCGGCGTCGCCCCCCATGGACGTGCACGTCGCTGCCGTCATCGACCAACTCGGCGGCTGCCCGGCACCGAGGAGCTTTCGGCCCCCGCGGAAGTCTGTGCCCTATTGGCTGGGCAAACCAGTTCGGGACCGTGCTTCGGGCCGGGGTGGAGTGCACCGGCTCCGATGGCGCTGGCCTTGAAGCTACCTCGCGTCCCAGCGGGTGCCGTAGGGACTGACGGCCGGCCGTCCGCTGGGGTATCACCGGCCCGGCGCCACCACCGTCACGAAATCCACCCGCTACGGCAAGGCGGAGACGACCGCCTGGAACCCGATGCATCCTCGGCTCATCCACTGCGGCGCCTGGCTGGAGCACGCGGAAGACCCCCGGCGCCGTCGCCCGACAGGAGCGGGGATCTGAAGGCCAACGCCGCGTCGCACCGTCGTCACCCGTTTGCGCCAGGATGAACGCAGCCGCGCCTTCCTGGATCGACGCAAACCGTGATCGTCTGCTCCTGCTCGCGTACCTTTCGACGCAGCCGCACCCGATCGGCGTACCTCACAAAGCTCGCCACCGAAATGATTTTACGAGCCCTTACCAGCGACCGTCCCCAAACGGCCCTGTCAGGTAGCCAGCCCTAGGGCGATGTGATCGATTGGCCTTAACTTGTCTGCTGAGTTCGGTACTTGGATCGCTTCCGGAACCGTACGACATCCTTGACCAAGGGAGGGCTGATGCCACGTTCGGCGCAATGGGCCGGTATCCAGAGAGTAGCCAAGAAGGCCCATCGGCTCAGATGCGCAGTCGTGCTTGGTCTGACAGCCCAGGTAGTGGTCGTGTTCCCCGCACCGCTCGCAAGCGCTACTGACGGCTCGAAAGGAATCGCCTGCTCGGCTTCCGCTCTCATCAGAGCCATCAATGTGGCCAATGCATCACCCGGTGCAGACACACTTCGCTTGGCCCCCCGGTGTACGTACAGGCTCCTGGCCGACCCCGGTACCGGCAACGGCTTGCCCGCCATCACTAGCCAGGTCACCATCCAAGGTCGCGGCGCGGTGATTCGGCGTGATCCGGCGGCACCACCCTTTCGAGTCCTCTTCGTAAGTGATGGCGGTGACCTGACGCTCAGTAGAACGACGATCGAAGGGGGCATCGCGATCGACTGCCCCAACGAGGGGGTGGGAGTCTGCGGGGGCGGCATTTCAAGCCTCGGCAAGTTGACGGTGAATAATAGTCGTGTACGTGCCAACAAGGTCGCAAGTGATGTCGCCGTCGCTGCCGGCGGTGGCATCGCCACCGGTGGCGATGACGGGGTCGGCACAGCAGTCCTTGTCGATACCGAAATCAGCGGGAATGACGTTGCCTACGAGGGCAGTACCGCAGGATTCGCCGTGGGTGGAGGGCTGTTCAGCAACGGCCCCGTGACCGTGAGCAGAAGTCGCATTTTCAAGAACAGGGTCAGGGTTTCCGCGGACACGCAAAGCAGCGCTTTCGGATCAGGGTACGCCGCCTTCGCATCAGCGACAGTCAAGAAGACAATCATTAGCCAGAATCGAAGCGACGCCCCTGGGGGCGATGCGGCAGGAGCGCTAACGAACGGCGCAACAGAACCAACCAAGATGATGGTAATCGACACCGTCATCCGTAACAACACGGTGAGTGCTCCGCGAGGGGAGGCTGTCGGGGGTGCAGTAGCAACTCCTGGCCTCATCTCGCTGCGTGGCGTCGAAATTGTAGGCAACGAGGTCGCGGCCTTGGAAGGCGGGACAGCCTACTCCGGTGGTGTGCACATCGGACAGCCCGTAACAGTTGTGACCATCGAGGGGAGCATCATCCACAACAACGCTGCAAGGACTTCAGGGGGTGGAAGCGCAAGGGGCGGGGGTGTGGGAAACGCCAACGGCGGCACGGTGTCGATCACGAGATCAAGGCTCGAAGGCAATGAGGTCACTGCTGGAGGCGTCGGCGTCGCTCAGGGCGGAGGGATCTTCACCGCCACGGGGACCACCAGCGTGTTCCAAAGCACAGTCAGCCGGAATCGCGCAGACGACGGAGGCGGCATCTACAAGGAGTCTGGCACAGTCTCGCTAGAAGACAGCGGAGTGAAGCAGAACGTGCCCAACAACTGTGCTCCGCCAGGGAGCGTACCGGGATGCTTCGGCTGATCCTCGCAGGCGACAGCGCTGAAGTCCCGTGATGTTGGACGCGCCGGCCCGCACTCGGCCCGGACAGCAACCCGGAGAAGGAACCCGGGCGGGCTTCATAACGCGCTGAGGACCCGGCTGATTCGCGCTGTCAACTGCGCGACCGCGCTGAGGAGATGCTGCAGCATCTTCCTATGACGCCAAGGTCACCCGGTCGTATAAGTGCTCATGTCAGCGAAAGCCTCTTCAGTGGAAAGGAATCCCCCGACCAATGAGAGTAGCCGCTCGGTCTTTGCAGGGTCATCGATGGCCGGAGCCAGAAGCGCCTCACTGAGCGGGTGAAGCTCGGCGGCCCAAAGGGCGGTGCTATGTGCTGTTTGGAGCAAAGCATCTCGAAGCTCTGTGAAGCGCTTCAGGGCATACACGGTGGCATGGTAATCAGAGAGCGTGTCTGGGAGCAGATCAGCGAGTAGTTGTGCTTGCTGGAAGGCGGCTGTCATACCCCAGCCAGTGATGGAGTCTTGGTGATGTCCAGCATCGCCAACCAACACCCAGCCCGGACCGCTGGCCTGGCGGTAGAAGTTCGGCTGTTGGCCAGTGCCGTAGAGGCGTTCCACTTGATGCGCCTCGCTGATAAGCCGGGAGTACAGATCGGGAGCCGTATCGTGGATGGTGTCGAGGTAGATTCGGTAGGCGTCTTGCCTGACGCGAGGGAATTCGGCTCTTGGCAGGTACATTACGACCAGTGTCAGGTCGTCATGGGTGGGAGTCGCACCAACTCCTTTACCCAAGGCGTGGTATGTCTGGAATCCGCTGACAGGAAGATTGCTCCAGTAGGTGTAGTAGGCGCACGTGAGAGTGGGATGCGTAGCGTAGGTGGCTGCGCCGGTGAGTTGAGCCACTGTGGAGCGCATGCCGTCCGCCCCGACAATCAGGTGACTCGCCACAGTCTCGGTTCGCCCTTCACTGTCGGCGAGTTGCACGCCGCACACTCGGTTTCCCTCCGTCACCAGTGCTTTGACGCGGCAGTGATCGCGAAACTCCGCCCCCGAGGCAACGGCGGCCTCCATGAGAAGTGAATCGAGAATGTAGCGGCGGGGTGCATAAGTGGACCGGATGGTGCCGAGCGATGGCACAGGTCCCTCGATGGCGAAGGTCGAGTAGTCAAGAGATATCCGCTGTATCGGCGGGCAGCCGGAGTCGTCTAGAGCGCCCAACAAGCCCCAGCGTGCAAGGAGTTCCATCCCTGGCTGATGGATATAGTGGGTAGACAGGGTGTCGCTAGGGAAGTGACCTTTGTCCACTACTAGAACGCGGTGCCCCGCACGAGCTAGCAGCATGGCCGTACTTGAACCCGCGACCCTGCCTCCGACGATTACTGCATCGTACATTCCACTCCTCCTTCCCTCGCTTCGGATCCGTGACGGGGAAGGGACTTCGCTGTCAGGACCTTTTCCTGAAACCAGTGTGCCTCGCATAGGCGTTGCATGGAATCGCGAGACATGCCAGATGGCCTGTTGGGGGGCAGGTAGGTTATTGAACCTTCCTCGTGGTCGTCAGCTGATCTCGATGGGTCTGCACGGGTGTGTTGGTGTTGATGTCTGCCGTCGGAGTCGTTCTGTACTCCCGACCCTCTCCAGACAAGAACTATAATCCCCCAAATTGAGGCATTCGCGGCGCTTGGTGAGCTTTTTGCACTATGAATGCAAGAACTTTCTCTGATCAAGGGCACTGGGGTCCAGCGCCCTTGTAAAGGCGCCAACTGGGCATCCCGGGCTTGTCTGCACGGGCGCACTGGGCACGGCGTACTCTCCGCCCTGCGATACGTCGCATCCGATGCTGCGCGCTGGCACGAGCTGGTCAATGCTGACGTCAAACGCAGCCTGCCCATACTACCGGGCCAGGAACCAGGCCGAACTCGCCACCGAGGCCCGCACGTTCCTCCCCCCGCGACATCGCCAGCCCCATGTCACCACCGGCCACTTCAAAGCCCGGCACGTCCACTGCACCCTCGACGCGCGAACCCACTGGCTTTCTGATCAAATAATACACAGGACGAAAGAGGTTCGCTGAGTTGATCTCGCGGCTCTGGCCGGGAGTGGAATCAATAGAAGTGCGCTGTACTCAAAATCTCTTTCTCGGTGCTGGGGTGGTGGTTACCGTGGTGCAGAATCCTCCGCAACAGGACATGGCGAACCATGAACACGTAACGCTTCGAGGCGATGCCTCGTGCGTGAGTCGAGGGGGAAATGTATACATTTGCTCCAGCATGGAGACGCTCCGTGTGAAAGGGGTTCCTGAAGGAATAATGGAGTCGGGTGTCCGAGTAAGAGAGGAAGATGATTTCCTTCTGGAAATCGACGCGCTCCCGGACTCCGTAATCGAAGCCCTGCGCGCTCGATCACTGGTGCTACCAGCCCCGGCAGACGCGGTAACAACTCATCCCCTGTACGCAGGGCGGATCACGGACGATGAACGTACTGTCATCGCGCTGGGTAATAACCACGCGCTGATTGATCAAATAAAGGGAATCCTTTCGCGGGATGGCATACTGCTCGAAACGGCGTCGACCGCGGCGGCCAAGCCGGCAGGAGTTCTTCTCCTGCCGCTCAGCTTGCCGGATACCGTACTGCGGGAGTGGTCCCTAATCGCACAGCAGAGACACCTGCCGACTGTCACGTATTTGAGTACACCCACCCGAATTCTCTGGGCAGTGCTCGACCCTCCCGGAACCGCCTGCCCACTATGTCTTGCGCTGCGTCTTCGCAGCAACCACATATGGCAATCCATCGCCGACCTGCCGCTGGACGTCCTACTGGGTGCCGCTGACATGGAAGAGTGGCCCACAACTGCCGTCGCGGCAGGCCTATTGGCCCACCAAACTCTGTCGATACTGAGCCAGGGACCCGCTTCCGGCACCGGATATCTGATGGAAATAGACTACGGCTCGTTCACCAGCGCATCCCACAGTGTTCTGCATACCCCTAACTGCACGGGCTGTTCAGCCGTCGCTATTTTGCCGGCCAGGGCCGAGCACGACTCAGCCGAGGATTCACATAGCAGTTGGGAAAGGATGCGTCGGGCGGTGGATCCCCTGACCGGGATAGTGGCCGGCGTCAATGTCACCGACGGAGCAAGCATGCCGGGCGGTATGAGTGGCATCAGCTACGCAGTCACGACTGGAGAAAGCGCCACTCACTGGTTCTCTGCCGTGCGGGCCGCAGCACGTGGAGGTGCGGCCAAAAGCGATCCAACCAGCGCTCAGGTCTGTGCCCTCGGGGAAGCCCTTGAGCGCTATGGTGGCGCGGTTTACCAACCCGACAAGCTCGTGCGTTCCTCGTACAGGGCATTGAGTGCAACGGCGGTTGACCCGCGGACTCTACCTCTGGGGTCGCCGAAGGAGTATGCAGAAGTCACCCGCTACAAACCCTTCGACCCTGACATCGAGATCGAATGGGTGGAAGGCAGGTCGCTGTCCACCGGGGAAGTGCGCCATATCCCCGCCTGTGCCGTTTACGTCCCCTATGAATTTCCGGAAGGTCAACACGCCTGGTTCCTTCCCACCTCCAATGGACTAGCCGCTGGCGCCAACTATCATCACGCTGTACAGGGGGGACTGATGGAAGTCATCGAGCGAGACGCCTCGGTCATCTTCTGGGAGAATCGACTCGTATTGCCGACATTGGACCTGGCAGGAATTGAAGCGGCGGCGGCCCTTGACGAGGCTCTGGCGAAGTTGACCGCACAGGGGGCTGAGGTCTCCTGCAAGGATCTCACCACGGACTTGGGAGTCCCGGTCGCCGCTGTGCGCATCATAGAGAGAGATGCTCAGCATCCCCTCGTCATGCACACCGCACGAGCCGACCTCGATCTAAGCGAGGCCATCTGCGGCGCGCTGGCAGAGGCGTTCCTCCTCAGATGCCTGTTGACTGCCAATCTTGAAAAGGGAATCCCAGAGGAAGGGCAATTGTTGAAGAGTTCAATCGAATTTGCCCTGTACTACTGCGACTCGGATCGCGTCCGGCTCCTGGATTTCTGGGATGACGGCCCTCTGCACCGCGCCCCTTCCAGCTGCGTAGAGAAGCCCGAGACCAGGGCAGTGGTTGAACAGGTGGTTCAACGACTCGGAGACAGGGGTTACGAAGCAATTGCAGTCGACCTCACGCCCATCGATGTCGCCGAGTGCGGAGTGCGGGTGGTGAGAACCATTGTGCCGGGGCTGTGCCCGATAACTCTTCGCAGCGACTTTCGTCGACGTGGCGGCTCTCGCCGCTACGAAGCCCCTGTCCGAATGGGAGCAAGACAGTATCCACTCAGGGAAGACGAGTTGAATCCGTATCCAATTCCTCTGCCATGAGCGGGGGCCACCAATGAGCGAGACCAGTGAGCGCACTTACGAGCGAAACCCCTACTTGCTGCTGGAGTGGAGCCGGGGCAGCGAGCTGGAACTCCTCGATTGCAGACAAGACCGCCGGTTTCGCGTCACGCCGGAGCTTTTGGCGCTCCTAAGCCAGTTGGACCGCCCTCTGACAGCGGAGGAGATCCACGCTCGGTGGACTGCGTCGCAGCAGCTCCCGGATACAAATCAACTGCTCTCTCAACTGCTAAGTGTCGGTATCATCCGAACTTCCTCACCTAACGAGACCATGAACGGGTGGACCGCTTATGAACTCGCTGCGCACCACCAAGCGGCAAGAGGCCCACGCCCAGACGCGCGTAAAGGAAGGCCACCATCCGCCCATGTGATGCACAACGAAGCCACCTGCACGGTAGTCCTTCCTGATGACAGCGAGGCTCCTCCGAGTGAACCACTCGCCAAAGTGCTGAACCAGCGACGCAGTATTCGACGCTACTCCGCGAAGCCGCTTCCTTTCAAACATCTGGCAGCACTCCTGCACAGGGCGGCCAGGGTCTACCAAACGGTAGTGGAGGATGAACTTGGAGAAATGACCTACAGACCAGCGCCTTCTGGCGGTGCTCGGCACAGTATCGAGTTGTATCTGCTAGCCAGAAACGTCAGCGGGCTCGACGCGGGCGCTTATCACTACGACGCTTTCACTCATACCCTTCATCGCCTCGCGCCATGGTCTGAGGAGCTTACGGAATGTCAGCGGCGAACCATTGTCGTGCCTGCCCAGATGCCAGAAGAACCCCCTGCAAGCTTCTATCTTGCATCCTATTTCCTCCGGACTGGCTGGAAATACAAGGGTATGACGCTGAGTCTCATCTATCGGGATACCGGGTGCCTCATGCAGACTCTATGCCTAGCAGCAACCGACCTCGGTCTGGCCTCGTGCCTGACCGCACGCATTGAGTCGCCAGTTGCGGCCCCGTTCTTGCTGAGCCGTCGTCATGAAGTAATCCACGTCGGTAATCTCGCGCTTGGGCTTCCGACGCATGATTCTGTCACTTGACTGGGTGACTGTTCGGGCCAAGAGGGGCCGGCTGACGTGGCGGGCTCCATGCGGTGATGGCCCGCGGCCGGGTAGACGCGAACCGGCTGCGGCTGGGCCTGGCCAGCGACTCACCTGCTGGCTGCGATCTGACGCACACACCTCACCCCAACGGACCCGACCGCGGCAATCAGCGTGCCCGCGTCGCTTGGACATGGGCGGATGTCCGGGTCAAGGAAGCCGGCACTCAGCGTCACCCCCGGATGTGTGACAGAGCGGCGACTGGACACCCATAAAGGCCCGGAGCTGAAGATCAGATAGGTATGATCACCCGTTTAGCCTCAAATGTGTGCAAGTTCTGCTTAGTGCGCCCAGGATGGGGTCATCCTGCGAGGTAGACCCCCCGGAAAGCGAGAAATCTGTGCGTGCTGCCTTCTTGGCCTGGTCTACCACTGGCCTCCTTACAGCGAGCTCAACCCTCTTCGTGCCGCTGACGCCCGCCCCTGGGGTCGCTCAGGAAAACGTGGCCGAGCCGCCTCCCGCCCGTGCAGTCCATAGATGCCCACCTCAACTCAAGGCGGCCCCGTTTGAGGGGCGCTGGGAAGGCCAAGTGTATGGAGTCAAGAGGCTGGAGTTGTCCTTCACCGCCAAACCGGCCTACCGGGTTGGCGTGGAAGAAAGTTTCCAGACTTCCGCTGGCGTCGTGCAAAGGGGCTTTGTCGGTAACGGGAGGTATTGGCTTGCCGGCGCGGTTCCGGGCAACTTCACCGCCACCGGCGCACTGACGATCGCCGCCACAGTGGAATTTGCCTACACGGTCAGATATACCGTGTCGTCAGTCTTTTGCGAGGAGATCGCAGGTCGGACCGTGGTGACGCAGTTCCAGATCAGATCGGTGGACGTCAACCCAGCGACGACGTACACCATGAACCGCGCCGCAACCTGAGCTTGGCGGCTCGAACATCTCACGTCACCCACCTGAGTTCCCCGGGTGAGGTGCTTTCTATTTTGATCAGAAACTCATTTGGTTCACTCTTCGAGGATGTAGCGGACGTGCCGTCCGTCGAAGTATCCGCGCACGATGTCAGGTGTCCCAAAAACGGCCGCTTCAAGGCTCACACCGTCGCCGAGCGGTATTTCCGAACCGCAAGGGTGCGGAACACCGCGACGATCAAGACCGAGTAGATGATCGACGCGGCCACGGGGTGCTCCATCGGCCAGGCGTCAGACTGCGAGAGGCCCGGGTTGCCGAACAGCTCGCGGCAGGCCTGCACGGTGGCGCTGAACGGGTTCCAGTCGGCGATCGTCTGGAGCCACGGGGGCATCTGGCTGGAGTCCACGAACGCGTTCGAGAGGAAGGCGACCGGGAACAGCCAGATCAGTCCCCCGGAGGTGGCCGCCTCCGGAGTACGGACCGAGAGGCCGATCAGGGCGCCGATCCAGGAGAACGCGTAGCCGAGCAGGAGGAGCAGTCCGAAGGC
>NZ_JBHXFA010000077.1:14671-34605 GCF_042724175.1 Streptomyces sp. NPDC127084 | reverse complement strand
CCCCCGTGGGACGGCGGAGCGTCGTCTGCCTACTCCGGCTGCCGCGTCCCCAGACGCTCCGCCAGGAACGCGAGGATCTCGTCCCTGGCCCGCACGGTCGGATGGCCTTCCTCGTCGACGAGATGCGCCGTGACGACGCTGTGCGCAGAGCCGACGACATCACGGAAGAACGGCGGCGGGTCCGGGTTCGCCGCCCCGGCCGGGAGCACGCGGCCGTCGAACGCGTCCCCGAGCAGCGCCCGGTACGCCGCGAACCGCTGCCCCGTGCACCATGTGTCCCCCTCGAACCGATAGGCCAGCACCGTCAACCCGTCCCGGGTCACACGCCCGGCCACGGCAGCCGCGTCCTCGTCGCCGATCTCCAGACCGCCGGGATCGTCAAGCGGCAGCGAGGGGTGGTTGACCACGGGGGCGATGACGGCGGGCTCCAGCGCCATGGTCAGCGCGAAGTTCCCGGTGAAGCACAGTCCGACCGCCCCGACCCCGGGCCCGCCGCGCTCGGTGTGCGCCAGCCGGGCGAGCCCGCGCAGCCAGCCGACGACGGGACTGGCGCCACCACCGGCGAAGGCCCGGAACTCGGCGCTGACGCAGGCCCGTCTGACGACGGTCTCGCGTGCCTCCGCGAGCGGATATGCGCCGTCGACACCGAAGAGAGACGGCAGGTACACGGAGAACCCGGCCTCCCGCATCCAGCGCGCGAGACGCGCCACGTCCGGGCTGATCCCCGGCATCTCCGGCATGAGGATGACCGCAGGTCCCGTCCCGGTGACGTACACGGTCTTCGCGGCGCCATCGACACTCACGTCCCGCCGTACGAAGTCGTCCAACGGGTCGTCGCGCTGTCCTCGCTTGATCGCCATGACCAGGAGGATGCGCGATGGTCCACCCTTCCCGGAAGCGGCGACATCGCCATGTATCCCGGTAATATCGCCACCCGTTCACCGGCGGCCGGAGGCTTTCCATGAGTGCGTTGCGGATCGGTGTGCTGGCCTACCCCGGCTGCTTCGCTTCCGAGGTGTACGGAGTCCCCGACCTGCTGGCCATGGCCTCACATGTCGCGGCGGCACACGGCGCCCCCCAGCCCGGCTACGAGACCTCGGTCGTCTCGCCCCGGCGTCGGGTGGTCGCGTCCGGAGGACCGGCCCTCGATGTCTCCGCCGTACGCCCGGTGGACGTGCTGATCGTGCCGGGCTTCGAACTGCCGCCCACGCTCGACCTCGACACGCGCCTCACCGGCCTCGCACCGGAGCTCGCCGTGATCCGCGCACAGGCGGCGTCGGGCACCGCGGTCGTGTCGATCTGCGTCGGCGCCTTCCTGCTCGCCGAGGCCGGGCTGCTCGCCGGGCGTGAAGCCACAACCTCCTGGCTGTACGCGGACCGGTTGGCCCACAGGTACCCCGATGTGCGCCTGCGCCGGGAGGCCCTGGTCGTGACCGACCGCGGGGTGACGACGACGGCGGCCTTCAGCGCCATGTACGACTTCGCGCTCCAGCTCATCCGCGAGCACGACGGCCCCCGGGTCGCCCGCAGCACCGCCCGTATCGCACTGGTCGACGACGCACGCTCCACCCAGGCGCCCTATGTGGACCCGGCGCTCATCCCCGCCACGGGCAGGGAGTTCTCGCTCGGCGTCAAACGCCGACTCGACCGGCAGCTCGCGGCGCGCTACGACCTACCCGCCCTGGCCCGGGAGTTCCACGTCAGCACACGCACCCTGCTCCGCCGCTTCGGCGGCGAAACCGGCGAGACCCCGCTCGCCTATCTGCACACGGCCCGGGTGCGCCGGGCCAGGCACCTGCTGGAGTCGACCGACAAGACCGTCACGGCCATCGCAGCCGAGGTCGGCTACCGCGACGCCGGGGCGTTCGGTGGAATCTTCGCCCGGCACACGGGGCAGCGGCCCCGCGACTACCGGGCGAAGTTCCGCACGCAGCAGGGCTCTCAGCTCGGCCGGTGACCGTGGTGCGGCCGACTGCGCCCGTGGTGCGGGTCGCCGGCTCGGGGCTCTCGACCGCCCCGGTGCCGGGCCGGGGCAGTCGCTGGACTCGGTGACGTCCCGTCGATCGGTGTGGACCGGGTGGCGAGGTCTTGGTGACGCCTGGTCAAGCCGGCAGGACGCGGTCGCGTGGGCTTGCGAATCCTGCGCGGTTGAACAGCGTCTCCCCAGACCGGCTGGGTGGCCTGCCCTGCGGTCGGCTCCGGTGATTCCTGCCGGTACGGCCTGCTTCTCGGCGCACGCCCGTTCCCGTGACCGCGCAGCGGGACGGGAATGCCGTGGCGCGGACGCGGTCAGCCAGGGGCGATACGGCTGAGGTGCTCCCAGGACCGGTACAGATCCGCTCGGGCCCGGCCCATCTCCGAGACGTGATCAAAGGACTGGCTGCCGACTATCAGCCGTCGGGGCGGGTCCGGCAGTGCGGCCAGCTCCATGATGACCGGGGCAGCGGTTTCCGGCTCCGGGCCGACGGAGTCGCCCCACATCGCCTCCATCTCGGTGCGCAGGGGTTGGTACCGCGCCAGGGGTTCGGTGGTCGTGGTACCGGCGGTGAACAGGCCGGTGTTGTAGCCGCCCATCTGCACGATGGTGACCTTGACGCCGAACCCTTCGACCTCCATCGCCAGTGCCTCGCTGACCGAGTCCAGCGCGGCCTTGCCCGCGCCGTAGAAGCCGACGGTGGCCATGCCGCCGCCGCTGCCCATCGAGGTGACCTGGAGGAGCCGTCCTCCGCCGTGGGCGCGCAAGTGAGGAAGGGCCGCCTGAGCCACCCACACAGCGCCGAAGAAGTTCACATCCATGTGCGCCCGGATCTGCTCCTCCGTGGCTTCCTCCACCATGCCGTAGAGCATTCCGCCCGCGTTGTTGACGACGACGTCCAGCCTGCCGAACGCAGCCGCTGCCCGCTCCACCCCGTCGAACACGCTCTGACGGTCGGCGACATCCAACGAAAGCGGGACCAGGTGGCCGGGGTACTTCTCGGTCAGTTCCTCCAAAGGCTCGACATTGCGGGCGGCAGCCACCACCCGGTCGCCACCCGCCAGGGCAGCCTCGGTGAAAGCCCTGCCCAGGCCGCGGGATGCACCGGTGATGAGCCAGACTCTTGCATTCGTCACGATGCCTCACTCCCAGTAAACGAAACGGTTCGTCTCGATTCGTTTCGACTCTAGGGCATTGCCTCGAGTTCAGCAATACGGACCGTCTCGTTTTGCTTCGGGGGTAGGCTGGACGGATGTCCAACGAGAAGGGGCCGGACCACTCCCGGCGCAAGGAACGGTCCCGGCAGGCGATCCTCGCGGCCGCCCGCGCCCTGGTCGCGGAGCAGGCGTACGAGATGGTCACCGTCGAGGCCATCGCTGCCCGTGCGGGCGTCGGCAAGCAGACGATCTATCGGCGGTGGCCGTCGAAGAGTGCGGTCGTCTTCGCCGCCATCCTGGCTCTGAGTGAGGATGCGGACGGGCAGTCGGTGGTGCTGCCGGACACAGGCGATCTCGAGGCAGACCTCAAGCTTGTAATGCGTGCCACGGCGGAGGAGTTCGCCGACCCATCCTTCGACAGGCTGGTCCGGGCCCTCAACACCGAGATCGCCAACGATGCCGCGCTGGCGGCCGAATACCGCGAGAAGCTGGCCCGGCCGCTGGACGAAGCGAAGAAGGCACGCTTGCGCAGCGCCCAGGCAGCGGGCCAGCTCGACGCCGACGCCGACCTCGACCTGGTCCTCGAAGTGCTTTACGCCCCCCTCTTCCAGCGGTGGCTGCACCGCGGCGGTCCGCTGACCGCCGCATACGCCGACTCGCTCGTCGACGTGACTCTCAGAGCTTTCGCCCCCTGAGCAGGCGTGAATCCACACCCGCAGAGCTCGGCTCGGTCGGCTCCCGCCTCCTGAGCGCCCGCCATCAAGCGTTCCGGCCAGGAGGCGATGGCCGGTTTCCGTGACGTTGTCATGTTCCCAGTGATGGATCGACGGCTGCGGCGAATGCGCGACTCCTGAACACGCCGGCCTACCGGTGCCAAGCGCCGGGCATGCACCTCGCCACAAGCTGACGGGCCATCACGGAGTGGGTAGATGGGCATATTCCGCATCCTCGGTGGCATGCGCTCAGCACCCAGCCTGGTACGTCACAATGGGCACAGATGTACGGCGACCGGGGGGCGGGGTGACGGTGCGGCGCACGCATGCCACGGCCGTGCTGGCCATCGGCTCCAGCCTGCTGTCGGTCCTGCTCGCCGTCGCCGTCAACGTGGCGACCGGCGGCACCCTCCCCGCCGCCCTCGCGCCCCTCGGCCCGTTCGCCTGGCCGCTCGTCGGCCTGCTGACCGCTGCCACCGCCGTCGGGGCCGTACGTGCCGCCCGCCGCCCCGGCCCCACCACTCCCGCAACGGTCCCCGAGCCGCAGCCGTACCGTACCGCTGATATCGCCGAACTCCCTCCACCCATAGCCGACTTCGCTGGCCGCGGCCGCGAGCTGAGCACGCTCCTCAGCTTGGTGGACAGCGGTGGCCACCGCGCCATCGCCATCACCGGCGCTCCGGGTCTCGGCAAGTCGACCCTGGCCGTCCGCCTGGCGCACGAGCTGCGCCCACGCTTCCCCGACGGCCAGCTCTACGCCGACCTCGGCGCGGGCCGTGGAGACCCGGCGGCCCCCGCCGCCGTACTGGCCCGCCTGCTCGAAGCGATCGGCGCCTCCACCGAGGAGCAGGCAGGCGAGCCTGCCGCGCTCGCCGCGCGTTTCCGCAGCCGCACCGCCCAGCGCCGCGTCCTGCTCCTGCTGGACGACGCCGCCGACGCGGCCCAGATCCAGCCCCTGCTCCCGGGAGGCGAAGGCTGCCTCGCGCTGATCACCAGCCGCAGCGCGCTCTCCGGGGCTCCCGAGGCGGTGCCACTCGCCCTCGGCGGCCTCAGTGAAACCGACGCGCTCGCGCTACTGGCCGCCGTAGCGGGCGAACACCGGGTCGCCGCCGAGCCGGAAGCCGCCCTCGACGTGGTCCGTGCCTGCGGGCTGCTACCCCTCGCCGTCCGGATCGCCGCCGCCCGGCTGCGCTCCCGCCCGGGGTGGCCGGTACGCGAACTCGCCGCCCGGCTCGCCGACGAACGCCACCGCCTGGACGAGCTCCACCTTGACGACCTCGCCGTACGCTCCGTCTTCGAGGCTGGTTACGACACACTGGAGCCCGCTGACCGCGCCCTCTTCCGGAGCCTCGGCGCGTATCCGGGCCCCCGTATCACCGCCCGTGTCGCCGCGGCGGCAGCGAGCCGAGACCGCTATGCCGCGCGTGCCGCCCTGGAACGCCTCACCGACGCCCAGCTCCTCGACTCCGCCGGCCCTGACTCGTACCGCTTCCACGACCTGGTCCGGCTCTTCGCCGCCGAGCGCCTCGAACGCGACACCGCCCCCACCGAACCCCACGCCGTCCTCGCCCGCCTCATCACCGCCCACACCGAGGACGCGACCGAACACGGCAGCCACGCCTGGGGCAGTGCCGAGCAGGGCACGGTCTCGCTCCTCGTGCGCGCGGCGGTGCGGGAGGGGCTGCACACCGAGGGCTTCCGGCTCGCCCTCGCCGCCGACCGCTGGCTGTGGGACCAGCCCAGCCAACTGCCGCGCCTCGCCATGTGGACCACGATCCTGGACACCTCCCGCCGCCTCGGCGAACAGCGTGTGTCCGCATGCGCGCTGCGTGGCATGGGCGCCGCGTATCTGCACGAGGGCCGCTACGACCAGGCCGTGGACCATCTGCGGATGTCCGTCGCGATCCAGCGCCACACCGGCACCGGGCCCGAGCAGATCAAGACCCGCCGCCTGCTGGGCGACGCCCTGCGCCACGCGGGCCGCTTCGACCAGGCGCTGGCGGAGTACCGCACGGTCCTGAACGTCTACCGCGAAATGGGCCACACCATGGGCGAGGCGGAAGTCCTCAGCAGCCTCGGCGCCCTCCACCTGGACCGCCGCCGGCCCGACGAGGCCATCGTCTGCCTGGAACCGGCGGTCGCCGCCCTCATGCGCCGCGTCGGCAGCCCGGCCTACCCCGCCGACGCCCAGCGCAACCTGGGCGCGGCGTACGTCCAGACCGGCAGTCTGGCCCGCGCCGAGCACTCCCTGCGCGCCGCTCTGGCCCTCTACCGCCGACACGGTCGGCCGGTGGGAGAAGGCTGGACGCTACGCGAACTGGGCCGCCTGGAGGAGCAGCGCGGCTCTTTCGCCGCAGGCGCCACCCACCACCGCGCCGCACTCGCCGTCTTCGATGACGCGGGCTACGGCGTGGGTGTAGCGGCCCTCACGGAGACCATCGGCGACAACTACCTGGCCCAGGGCGACGTCCCAGCCGCCGACACCCACTACAGGCGGGCAGCTCAGGTGTACGCGGACCTCGGCTACCCCGTCCGCGAGGCCGAGGTCCGCCGCAAACTCAGCCTCCGCTGACGACGCCACCGACGAACGCGCTCCAGGCGGCGGCGGGGACGACGAGCACGGGGCCGTGCGGGGCCTTGCTGTCGCGGACGGGGACGACGCCGGGGATGTCGTCGCGGACTTCGTCGGCTGTTTGCAGCAGTCCCGGTACCACCGTGGGTGCGAATTCGCAGATCTTCGTCGCCTGTGCCTCAAGCTCGGCCACGGCGCGGAAATACTCCGCGTAAGGCAAGTCGTCGATCAGCTTGCGCCACAGGCGCTCGAAAAAGCCGTCGGTTTGCAGGACTTCGTCGATCCGGATCGCCACATCGAGCTGCGGCCTTCGAACCGCCTGTTCGAACTGCCCGATGTGGCCCCCGGATACGAATACCCGATGGCCAACTCCGCCTGCGTCAGCCCCACTGCCTCCCGTCGCCGCTTGAGCTCCGCTCCGAAGAACTCCCAGGCCGCGTAGCGCGGTCCAAATCCCTGGCTCGTATCTCCTTTGGCCATGGATTAACTCCTCTGTCCAGCACAGAAGTTGTAGGGCGCGTACGTCTGCCGATACTAGGTCCGTGTCTCCATGCTTGTGGAGGGGAAGACAAAAGGACCCGGAATATGGACGGGAGACTCGTGGAAAAGAAGGATTATCTTCAGGATGCTGAGGCCGCTGTCGCCGAATTGCGCTCCGCCCTCGCTCTCGCCGGAGTGACGCTGCCGTCGCTGCGGCTGGACCTGGTGTCGTACGCGAGCGGGAACGGGACGCGGGTACTGGTCGAGCTCGGCAGGTGCAACGTCGAGACGGCGCGGCTCATGACGGCCGTGCTGACGGAGGCGACGGACCGATGACGAAGCCGGCCGTGGGGTCGTATGTGATCGACACGATCACCGGCCGGATGGGGACAGTCATGGGCCACCTCGGGCCGTATGTGCAGCTCAGGCCGATCGGCGGCGGCCGTGAGTGGGATTGCCCGCCTGAGGCGGTGCGACTGGCGACCGTCTCGGAGCGCATCAGCGCGGTCACGGCCCACGCGAACGCCCGCAGCCGCGGTGAGGTGCCGTAGTGCCCGTCGCGGTGGTGCCCGTTGCACGGGGTGCGGGCGTGTCCGGTGTACCCCACCCCGTGTGGTGGGCCGGTGTGTCCGGCCTCAAGCGCCGGCCGGGCTGGGTGGTCGGGGCTGCCCGTCGCCGGGAGCGTGCCGTTGGGGCCGCTCCGGGGGCCCTCGGACGAAGTCTGGGGCGTCCCGGACATGAGCCCCGCAGCGGCCCAACCTCACGGCCACGGACCCGGCCCAGCCCACGAAGCCCCAGCCCGGCATGGGGTCCCCCGGACGAAGTCTGGGGGAGATCGAGGCCGGACACACCGGGCGCCCCAGCGGGGTGCGGAACACCGGACACCCCCCGCGCTCCGCGCAACGGGGCACCACGGGGTGCGGGCACCCGCGATCCCACGCACACCCATGGCACACCCAGCCCCCCACGCGCAGAATAAAGAGATGGCTAAGGCGACCATCCTGACCGTCGACGACGATCCAGGTGTCTCCCGGGCCATCGCCCGCGACCTGCGGCGCCATTACGGCGACCGCTTCCGCGTGCTGCGCGCCACCTCGGGAGACGAGGCCCTGGACGCACTGCGCGAGGTCAAGCTGCGGGGTGAGCCGGTGGCCGTGATGATCGCGGACTACCGGATGCCGACCATGAACGGCGTCCAGTTCCTCGAGGCCGCGATGGACCTGTTCCCGAGGGCCCGCCGCGTCCTGCTCACCGCGTACGCGGACACGGGCGCGGCGATCGACGCGATCAACGTCGTAGATCTCGACCACTACCTGCTCAAACCGTGGAGCCCCCCGGAGGAGAACCTCTACCCGGTGCTCGACACGCTCGTGGACCTGTGGGACGCGGCGCCGGACCCGGAGGCCCCCGAGACGAGGGTGGTGGGCCACCGCTGGTCGGCGCCCTCCTTCGCGGTACGGGAGTTCCTCGCGCGCAACCTGGTCCCGTACCGCTGGATACCCGCCGACGACCCCGAGGGCGCCCAGCTTCTGCACGCCGCGGGGCTCAGTGCGTGTGATGTGCCGCTGGTCGTCACCGCCGAGGGCAAGCCCCTGCACGCGCCCTCCGAGGCGGAGCTCGCGGCGCATGTGGGACTCCGCACCAGCCCGGCGGCCGACTTCTACGACGTGGTCGTGATCGGCGCGGGCCCGGCCGGTCTGGGCGCCGCGGTGTACGGGGCGTCGGAGGGGCTGCGCACGGTGCTGGTCGAGCGCACCGCGACCGGCGGTCAGGCGGGCCAGAGCAGCCGGATCGAGAACTACCTGGGCTTCCCGGACGGGGTCTCGGGCGCGCAGCTCGCCGACCGGGCGCGGCGGCAGGCGGCTCGCTTCGGAGCGGAGATCCTCAGCGCGACCGAGGTGGTGGCCCTGGAGGCGGCCGAGGCGGCGGGGTCCGGTCGGGTGCTGCGGTTCGGCGACGGCACGTCGATCGGCGCGCACACCGTCGTACTCGCCACAGGGGTTTCCTACCGGCGGCTCGCGGGGGCGCGGCTGGACGAGTTCAGTGGCGCGGGCGTCTACTACGGTTCCGCGTCGTTCGAGGCGGTCAACTGCCGGGGCGACGACGTGTACATCGTCGGCGGCGCCAACTCGGCGGGCCAGGCGGCGGTCTACTTCTCACGGTTCGCCGAGCGCGTCCACGTACTGCTGCGGGGCCCGGATCTGACCCGCTCGATGTCGGCGTATCTGATCCAGCAGATCGAGGCCCTGCCTAACGTCGAGATCCACCCGTGCACGGAGGTGGCGGCGGGCGGCGGGGACGGCCATCTGGAGCGGCTGACGCTGCGGGACAACCGGACCGGGTCGGTCACGGAAGTGGACGCGACCCGGCTGTTCGTGTTCATCGGCGCCGAGCCGCAGACGCAGTGGCTGGAGGGCTTGGTGGCCAGGGACGAGCGCGGATTCATCCTGACCGGCCCCGACCTCCCGGCTGCGGGCAGCCGCTCGCCGCGCTGGCCGCTGACGAGGGCCCCGTACCACCTGGAGACGAACGTGCCGGGGGTGTTCGCGGCGGGGGACGTGCGCGCGGAGTCGGTGAAGCGGGTGGCGTCGGCGGTGGGTGAGGGGGCCATGGCCGTCACGCTCGTACACCGCTATCTGGAGGGCCAATGACAGCTCCGGAAGCACGGGAGACGCTGACCCCGGGCGAACTGCGCACGCTGTTCCTGTTCGAGGCGCTGGACGACGAGCAGCTCGCCTGGCTGGCCGAGCGCGGACGGGTGGAGACCCGTCAGGCCCGTAGCCATGTCTACAGCCAGGGCGAGGACGCGACCTGCTTCTTCGTGCTGCTTTCGGGGACGGTCGCGCTCAGCCGCCAACTGCACGGCGATGACATCGAGCTGATGCGCAGCGACCAGAAGGGCGCGTACGCCGGGGCCACGCAGGCCTACCTCGGGGACCGGGTGGACCAGGTGTACCCCAACACGATGCGGGCCGTGACGGACGCGGAGTTCTTCGTGCTGCCCGCAGCGGAGTTCGCCACCGCCGTACGGGCCTGGTTCCCGATGGCTCTGCATCTGCTCGAAGGGCTGTTCTTCGGCCTGCGGGCCAGCGACATCATCGTGGGGGAGCGGGAGCGGCTGGTCGCCCTCGGCTCACTGACGGCAGGCCTGACCCATGAGCTCAACAACCCGGCCGCTGCGGCGGTCCGGGCCACGGAAACCCTGCGGGACCGGGTGGCGCACATGCGCTACAAGCTGGCGCTGATCGCGGACGGACGGGTGGACGGCAAACGCCTCCACGAGCTGGTGGAGATGCAGGACGCGGCCGTCAAGCGGGCCCGTGACGCCCGACAGCTCACGGCCATCGAGGCGGCGGACGCCGAGGACGAACTCGGCGACTGGCTGGAGGAGGCGGGCGTGGCCAACGCCTGGGACATCGCCCCCACCTTCGTCTCCGGCGGCATCGACGCCGACTGGCTCGCCGAGGCGACGGCGGAGCTCTCCGACGACAACCGCCGGGCCGCGGTGGGCTGGCTGAACTACACCGTGGACACAGAGCTGCTGATGAACGAGATCGGCGACGCCGTCGACCGCATCTCCGGCCTGGTCGACGCGGCCCGCCAGTACTCCCAACTCGACCGCGCCGCTCAGCAGCCGGTGGACATCCATGAACTGCTGGACGCCACACTGGTGATGCTGAAGGCCAAGGTCCCGGCGAGCGTACGGGTGGTGAAGGAGTACCAGCCCGATCTGCCGCTCGTCCCCGCCTACGGCGCGGAACTCAACCAGGTCTGGACGAACCTCATCGACAACGCTCTCGCGGCGATGGACGGCACCGGTGTCCTCACCCTCGCGACCTGGTACGAGGCCGAGCATGTGTACGTCGAGATTCGGGACACGGGCACCGGTATCGACCCGGAGATCAGACCGCGCATCTTCGAACCGTTCTTCTCGACGAAGCCGGTCGGGCAGGGCACGGGCCTCGGGCTCGACATCTCGTACCGGATCGTCGTCAACAAGCACGGCGGCGACATCCGCGTCGAATCCCGCCCCGGGGACACCCGGTTCAGGGTCTGCCTGCCGCTGGTCCGGCCGTCGGCGGACGAGCCTCTCTGACATCGACCGTCTGGGCAGCGACGCCCACTCACGCGCCCCCGTGCGGCTCGGAGCCCCCGTTGTTACGTGACGCGCTGCCTCGGTACATGTGCTTGTCCAGCAGGATGTCGATGTCCAGGGCGCCCTGAGCGGCAAGTTTCCGGGACTCTTCGAGGGCGCGCAGTCGCCGGTACCGGGCCATCACCTCGCGCAGGGCGGTGTTGACGGTGTAGCGCTTCATCGTGGTGCCGAGCTCCTTGGCAGGTTGAGGGATATCAGACCTTCTCGGGGGTCACACGGGGATGCTGAGCGGTGAGCATGGCGATGTCCTCCGGGTCGGAGGTCAGGATGGTGACGCGACCGGGGAGGGCGAGAGCGGTGGCGCAGAGCATCGCGTCGATGGCGTACTTGTGGCCATGCAGCCCCGCCGCACGCAGCAGCGTTGCCGCTGACCGGGCAATGGCCTGGGTCACCGGCTCGACACGCAATCGCGACAAGGTCCACTGCAGCGCGGCGTCATTGATCCTGGGGTGGATCACTTCGACCAGCACCGCGGCCGAGGTGATCACCGGCAGGTCCGCTCCGCGGGCGGCGCTGAGCCACTCGTGGACCTCACGGTCCCGTTGTACGGCCTTGGCCAGGCCTTCGCTGTCCAGGATCAGCGCACCGCTCACGCGGCCGCACCGGTTTCGGGTGCGGCGGTGCCGGTGAGCTTGGCCAGCTTGGCGGCCACGGCGTCCGGGTCGGCCGGGCCGTTGACGCTGTCGAAGTCGGCGATCAGCTCATCGAGGTTGTCTCGCTCGATCTGCCGCTGGGCGGCCTGTTCCAGGTACGCGGACACTCCCCGTTTGCCGACCCGCTCCCGGATTGCCTGGAGGGTGCCGGCGGTGAGGGAGACGGAGATACCACTGCTGGGCCCGTCGCCAGGGAGGAAGCTGGTCTCGTCATCAGCCATGGAGCGAGTATAGCATTCCCAATGCTATAAGAGGGGTCCTTGTCGGGCTTGGTGCGACCGGGCCGCCCCCGCCCCGCGCCCGTGCGGAAGAATGGGCCCATGACCCTGTTCCGCGACGACGGCATCGTGCTGCGCACCCAGAAGCTGGGTGAAGCGGACCGCATCATCACCATCCTCACCCGCGGCCATGGCCGCGTACGGGCCGTCGCGCGCGGAGTGCGCAGGACCAAGTCGAAGTTCGGGGCGCGGCTGGAGCCGTTCTCGCACGTGGATGTGCAGTTCTTCGCGCGGGGCGGCGAGCTCGTGGGGCGTGGTCTGCCGCTGTGTACACAGAGCGAGACCATCGCCCCGTACGGCAGCGGGATCGTCGCCGACTACGCCCGCTACACCGCAGGCACCGCCATGCTGGAGACGGCGGAACGGTTCACCGATCACGAGGGGGAGCCGGCGGTCCAGCAGTACCTGCTGCTCGTCGGGGGGCTGCGGACACTCTCCCGGGGGGAGCACGCGCCGCATCTGATCCTCGACGCGTTCCTGCTGCGCTCCCTCGCCGTGAACGGCTACGCGCCCAGCTTCGACGATTGCGCCAAATGCGGACTGCACGGCCCGAACCGCTTCTTCTCGGTCGCTTCGGGCGGAGTGATATGCGGCGACTGCCGGGTGCCCGGCAGCGTCGTACCCTCGCCTGAGGCAATCGGGCTGCTCAGCGCGCTGCTGACCGGTGACTGGGACACGGCGGACGCCGCCGAGGCCCGTCATGTCAGGGAGGCGAGCGGGCTGGTGTCGGCCTATCTGCACTGGCATCTGGAGCGGGGACTGCGCTCGCTCCGGTACGTGGAGAAGTTCGTCAGGAACGCAGAGGGCGCCGAGAACGCCACGACTGCCGAGAACGCCACGACCGCTACGACCGCCGAGAAGAAGTGAGTGTGACATGGCACGACGCGGAATCCTGGGACGCTCCCGCCGCGAGTACAAGGTCCCCGAGCCGCACCCCTCCGGTGCCCGTCCGCCGAAGATCCCGGCCGAGCTGGTGCCGCAGCACGTGGCCATCGTCATGGACGGCAACGGCCGCTGGGCCAAGGACCGCGGTCTGCCCCGCACCGAGGGGCACAAGGTCGGCGAGGGCGTGGTGCTCGACGTGCTCAAGGGCTGCCTGGAGATGGGCGTCAAGAACCTCTCCCTCTACGCCTTCTCCACCGAGAACTGGAAGCGCTCCCCCGAGGAGGTGCGCTTCCTGATGAACTTCAACCGCGATGTGATCCGCCGCCGCCGTGACGAGATGGACGAGCTGGGCATCCGAATCCGCTGGGTCGGCCGGATGCCCAAGATGTGGAAGTCCGTGGTCCAGGAGCTCCAGGTCGCCCAGGAGCAGACCAAGACCAATGACGCCATGACGCTCTACTTCTGCGTCAACTACGGCGGGCGTGCCGAGATCGCCGACGCCGCCAAGCGGATCGCCGAGGATGTCGCCGCAGGACGGCTCGACCCGTCGAAGGTCAGCGAGAAGACCTTCCAGAAGTACCTCTACTACGCGGACATGCCGGACGTCGACCTGTTCCTGCGCCCGAGCGGTGAGCAGCGCACGTCGAACTACCTGATCTGGCAGAGCAGCTACGCCGAGATGGTGTTCCAGGACGTGCTGTGGCCCGATTTCGACCGCCGTGACCTGTGGCGGGCCTGCCTGGAGTACGCGTCCCGCGACCGGCGTTTCGGCGGCGCGATCCCGAACGAGGAGCTGCTCGCGCTGGAGAAGAAGCCGGCGGAGAAGGCGTAGCGGGAGTCGGGAGCGCGCCACCGGCGGGCTGGAACGCGTGACCGCTGCGCGCCCTCTGGAAAGGTACCGGTACCGAAACGGTCCGATCGCTGAATTGGGGTGGGATGGATGCGGGTACTCGTCGTGGAGGACGAGGAGATGCTGGCCGGGGCGATAGCCGAAGGGTTGCGCCAGGAGGCGTTCGCCGTGGACGTCGTGTACGACGGCGAGGCCGCCCTGGAGCGCCTCGCCGTCAACGAGTACGACGTGATGGTCCTGGACCGGGACCTGCCGAAGGTGCACGGCGACGTGGTGTGCGGCCAGGTCGTCGGGTCCGGGGCAGGGGTGCGGATCCTGATGCTCACCGTGTCCACCACCATCGCCGAACGGGTCGCCGGTCTCAGCCTCGGCGCCGACGACTACCTCGCCAAGCCCTTCGCGTTCGCCGAGCTGGTGGCACGTGTCAGGGCGCTGGGCCGCCGGGCCCGCGCCGCGGCGCCCCCGGTCCTGGAGCGCGCCGGGCTGCGTCTCGATCCCCATCTGCGCGAGACCTACCGGGACGGGCGCTACATCGCCCTGTCCCGCAAGGAGTTCGCGGTCCTGGAGGAGCTGCTGCGGGCGCAGGGCGCCCCCGTGTCGGCGGAGATGCTGCTGGAGCGGGTGTGGGACGAGAACATCGACCCGTTCACCACCATCGTCCGCGTCACCATCCGGAGCCTGCGCCGCAAGCTGGGCGATCCCGGGGTGGTGGAGACGGTGACCGGCGTGGGGTACCGGGTCCGATGAGCGGGGAAGGCCCTGGATGGTCCCTGTCCGCGCGGCGTGGGAGTCTGCGGCTGCGCCTGACCGCCGGCTTCGGTCTGCTGTTCTTCGTCGCGGCGGCGGCCGTGCTCGTCGGCGCCGTCATCCTGGTGCGGAACAGCATGCGTTACAGCCTCGGTCTGGTCCTCCCGGGTGGCTTCGGCTCCGACCCCCTGGTGGACCAGGCGACCAGGCAGATCATCGTCGACACGATGCAGACCAATCTGCTGACCAAGGGCGGGCTCACCGTCATCGCCGTCGGGGTCGCCGCCACCACGCTCGGCTGGGTGGTCGCGGGCAGACTGCTGCGGCCCCTGGAACGGATCACCTCCACCGCGGAACGCATCGCGAGCCGCACCCTGCACCGGCGGATCGGTCTCGACAGCGCCTCGGGCGAGGTGAAGCGCCTCGCGGACTCCTTCGACAGCATGCTGGACCGGCTCGACGCCGCCTTCGCCGGGCAGGAACGTTTCATCGCGAATGCCGCGCACGAGCTCAAGACCCCGCTGGTGATCAACCGCACCCTGGTGGAGGTGGCCATGAGCCGCCGCGACGCACCCCCGGAGATCCGGCAGCTCGGCGAGAACCTCCTCGCCGTCAACGCCCGCCACGAACGCCTCATCGACGCACTGCTCACCCTCGCCCGCGCCGACGACGCCCTCACCGAGCGGGTCGGCACCGATCTGGCGGAGCTCGCCGCCGTCGTCCTCGAGCACACGCGTGACGAGGCCGAACGCGGGGAAGTGACGGTCGAGTCGTACCTCGGCGCGGCGTCCACCACCGGCGATCCGATCCTGCTGGAACAGCTCGTACGCAACCTCGTGGAGAACGCCATCAGGCACAACGCGCCCGGGGGCAGTGTGACCGTGGAGACCCGCAAGGACGCGTCCGGTGCGCAGATCGTGATCGGCAACACCGGTGCCCAGATCTCACCGCACGAGATCCCCATGCTCTTCGAGCCGTTCCGGAGGCTCACCGACCGGGTGGGCTCCGCCAGGGGAAGCGGGCTCGGCCTTTCGATCGTACGGGCCGTGGCGCAGGCCCACGACGGCGATGTGACGGCCGCGCCGCGCAAGGGCGGCGGGCTGGTCGTACACGTCACCCTGCCGTGAGCGTGAGCTGAGCGTGCGCGGGCCTGCGAGTCCGCATGTGTGCGCCTGACCGTGTCCAGGTGAACCCGTACGTCAGTGCTGGTCCTCGTACCCCCGTGTGAGTTCCGTGTGAGTGGAAGCCCTCACCGCCAGTTCACGCAGCGGCATGTGTAGTTCCGGTAGGAACACCATCCCTGCAAGGAGCTCCCACCATGCCGAGCAGGCAGCACCGCAAGCAGAGCCGCAGAAGGCCCCGGACCCTCCGTCAGCGCACACCCCTGTACGCGACCGCACTCCTCGCCGTAGTAGGTGCCGGATACTTCGCCGGCTTCGGAGGGGACAACGGCACGGGAGCGCTGGCATCCTTCCCGGGGCTCGACGGCGGCGGCCCGGTGAGCCCGCAGGGGCTGGAGCTCGACATACCCGAGTCCCAGGAACCGAAGCCCGGAGCGTCGCCGCCGGCGGCCGAGGCCGCCGCCGAAGCCGCGGGCCGGCCGCACATCCCGCAGCGCGGCGACGGCGAGTTCGAGACGGTCCCGGTGGAGGGCGCGGCGCGCACCGTCGGCAAGGGCACCCCGCTGCGCTACGGCGTGGCGGTGGAGGGCGGACTGGGCCAGAACCCGGACAGCGTCGCTCGCGAGGTCGAGGGCATACTCGCCGACAAACGCGGCTGGACCAGCGGCGGCAAAGCCGCCTTCCAGCGGGTCGACCAGCCGCCCTACGACTTCGTGGTGCGGCTGGCGTCGCCCGCCACCACGGACGAGCTCTGCGGGAAGTACGGGCTCGACACCGGTGGCCAGGTCAACTGCAGCGGCGGCACGGATGTCGTGGTCAACCTCCGGCGCTGGGTGCTGCTCACCCCCGCCTACCAGGGCCGCACCTCGATGTACCGCGCGCTGATCGTCAACCACGAGGTCGGCCACCGGCTCGGCTACGGGCATCGCGGATGCCCGGGGCCCGGGCGCCCGGCACCCGCGATGATGCAGCAGATCAAGGGGCTCAACGGCTGTGTGATCAACGCCTGGCCCTATGACGCGGAGGGCCGTCCGATCGAAGGGCCCCACGTCGGGTAGGAGTTCGGGCGAATAGGCTCGACGCCGAGGTGGAAGCCTGGTCCGTCCCGCCCGGACGGGCGGCACGTGGTACGACGTGCCCATGACACAAGATCGGTTATCATCTCTGGCCAGAGGCCTGAACCGCCACGGGGGTGTTCGGCCGTGGAGATCCAGGGGGCGGCGAGCATGGCCGGTGCGGGCTCGGACGGCTACCAGATCCAGGCGAGCGGCATGGACGGCGAGGCCGGAAAGCTCGACCGGGCGGGCGAGGACGTCGGCCTCATACGCAAGGCCGTGGAAGACGGCATGTGCTACGCACATGACGCTCTCGGCGGCTCGGACTCCGGCCCCGCGTACGACGACTTCGCCGCCGCCTGGCAGGACGAGGCGAAGACGCTGGAAGCCGCGCTGCACGAACTCGCGGACAAGGTCGGCGTCTCCCAGCGGAACTACCAGAACGCCGACCAGGAAACCATCGTCGCGCTGCACTCCGCGGGCAACGGCCTGACGACCATGCCTGCACCCGCCGCCGCCCACCCGGGGATCACCACGGGCCCCGCCCCGGGCGTGCGCCCGGCCGTGCTCGGCGAGCCGCCTGTCACCACGGGCCCCGCCCCGGGTGAGCGCCCCGCCGTGCTCGGTGAGCCGCCCATCGGCATCCAGCCCGCCCCGGGCTCGCGCCCGCCGAGCCTCGCCGACTTCGACTGACGCACCGGCTCACGCCACACAGACCGACACACCGGCGACCGCGCGCATCCGACCGGCGTGTGTGCTTCCAACTGACACCTGAGCAAGGACAGCGGGCTCCCACCACATGGCTGACGCAGGCGAATCCACCACCGACCGCAAGCAGAAGATCGACCGCTACACGGGAGACCTCGCGGCGGCCGACAGCAAGAACGGGGTCCTGGAGGCCATCGACAACCTCCTCGGTGTCTCCGCACCGGTCGGTTCCCCGAGCACTCTGGAGGCCATCGCCCAGCGCTACAAGGGCCAGGCCGACGACGCCGCGGACGTACAGGACCGGGTCGAGAAGGTCGCCGCGTCAGGGCTTCCGTCGGTGTGGGTGGGCAGCACCGGAGCCAAGGCGGCCGAGGTGGTGGCGGCGGCCGGCCGCTCCGCGCAGCAGATGGCCGAGGCGTTCCGCAAGGCGTCCAAGGCCCTCTACGACCTCTCGGACGCGCTCACCTCCGCCCAGTCCAAGGACGGCGACGGCCGCGAGCAGTTGCGCAAGGCCCGCGCGATGCTCGGCGGCGAGGACGGCTTCTTCGACGACATGGTCGAGAAGGACGCCGAGGAAGCCGAACGCCGGCGGGCCCAGGATGCCGCGGGAACAGGGGCCAACCTGCTCCACGCCGCCGCGCAGGAGGCGGATGACGCGGCGCGGACGGCGGCGCGGGAGCTGAACAAGTACGCGGCCGAGGCCCGTGCCGGGCAGATGCAGACCGACAACATCTCCGCCGCCGACCGCCTCGTCCTCGCCGACGTCGGTGTGTCCGGGGGTCCGCAGGAGCAGAACGAACTCCTCACCGCCAACGACCTCGAACGTTCCGGCCGGTTCATGGAGAAGATGAACGCGCGGGACGAGGCCCGCTTCGAGCGGATGCTCGCGGAGGCCAAGACGCCGCAGGAGCGGGCGTATCTGGTCAAGGCGCTGGCCGCGGGCTATGACGTGGACGAGGTCGGCCAGTTCCGCGACAAGATCCACGGCAAGGACCCGTACTGGCTGCAGCAGCACCTCAGCCCGATCGTCACGGCCGGCGACAGCAAGGTGGACGAGGGGCTCAATCCCGACAGGTCCAACAAGAACACCGACTACCAGCAGTTCGGCGACAAGAAGTGGTCCCAGAACGGCGACACCTGTGTGCCGTCGAGCACCGTGACCGCACGCGCCATGGTCGATCCCGTCTACGCGCTGGAGTTGACCGGCGGGCCGTCCGGACAGGAGAACGACCCCGGCGCCTTCCGCGAGCGTCTCGACGACGAACAGTTGCGCATGCACGAGGAAGGCGACGGCAGCTACACGCACTGGTGGTCCGACACTCCGAGTGGAGTGGACAGCGACGGGCAGAACAAGCTCGCCAACAACGAGATCAGCCCGCATACCGGCAGCGGGTACGAGTACCAGAAGGTTCGCGATGCGGACGAGCGCCGTGACGTGCTGCCGGACATCGAGAAGTCCGTGGCTGAGGGCAAACCTGTCCCCATCAACGTGGAGGGGTACGACAAGGACGGCCGGCACGGGCACCAAATGATGGTGATCGGCCAGGAGGGCGACATGTTGCAGATCTACAACCCGTGGGGCCAGACGACCTGGGTCAGCGAGGACGACTTCGTCAACGGCCGCATGGACAAGGCCTCCGACAACCGCATGCCCGACGCGTACGCCGTCCACCTGCCCGCCGACCGATAGGTGAGCCCCATGACCAGCGCCCTGCGCCGACTCGCCCTTCCCGCCCTGCTGATGACCGTGCTCGCGGGCTGCGGCCTCTTCGGTCCTGACACCTATGAGCTGGATGAGAAGCACATAGAGGTGGACGCGGGGGAGGAGTTCACGCTGTCCGTCCCGGTCGCCGTCGCCATGGGCGAGTGGTGGTATCTGACATCGCCGGAGCCCGACCCCGACATCGTCCGGAAGAAGGGCAAGCGGGAGGACATCGAGGGCCAGCCCGAGGGCGTCGCCGGAGGCGCGCGCGGAACGGACTCCTTCGACTTCGAGGCTGTTGGTCCCGGCACGACGGAGATCCGGCTCATCCAGTGCCCGCGCGGTGCCTGCGACGGCGGCGGCGATGCCGGCGGACCCATGACCCCGTCTCCCGTCCCGAGTGGCAGCCGCACTCCCAGCGCGGAGTACCGGGCCACCATCCACACCTACACCGTCACCGTGAGGAAGCCATGACCTCCGCGCCGCAGGCCTCGCCCCCGAGCCGGACCGACGACGAGCTGGCGCGGTCGGATATCGCGGCGATGCTGCGTTACGGCCTCTCCTTCGCCGGACCGCACCGCACCGCCCTCTTCGGCGACGGCGCGGTGGGCGCCGCCGTCCTGCTGGACCGGCTCGGCGTCCAGCCGCGGGCGGTGGCCTTCCTCGCCAAGGTGGTACGCAGCGGGGGTGTCCGGTACGCGGCCGAGCTGCGCGAGCCGGTGCCGGGCGATGAGGCGGTGGCCATGGTTCGTGCGTGGCTGGAGTCCGGGGGGCCCCCCCCCCCCCGGGGGGGCGGCGGGGGCGGGGGGGCCCCCGCGGGGGGGGGCGGGGGCGCCCCACGCGGGTTTGAAAAAAAAAAGCCGCCGCCGCAACAAGGAGGGT
>NZ_JBHXFA010000077.1:0-14661 GCF_042724175.1 Streptomyces sp. NPDC127084 | reverse complement strand
GGGGGGGGGGAGGGTGTGGGGGGGGGGGGGGGCCCGCGCCCCCCCCCGCCGCGGGGCGGGGGGCGGGGGGGGGGCCCCCCCGCTGGCTGGAGGCCGTCGCCGAACTGCTCGGCCTCCGGGGGGTTTACCGCTCTCGGTCAGCCGGGGAGTGAGCGGCGGGCCGCCGGATCACAGCACGTCCGGGCGGGTTCGCCCAGCGGGGCGGTCACGCGGCGTGCCCGGGCCGGGCCGCTGAGGGCGGGGCCGAGAGCATCGCCGATACGGCCGCGGGTCCGGCGGTCGCGCCTTAAGAGCAGCCGTCCCCGGTCTCGGACTTGGCACACTCCGCGCAGGTGCCGAAGATCTCCACCGTATGCGCGACGTTGACGTATCCGTGCTGCGCCGCGATCGTCTCCGCCCACTGCTCGACGGCCGGGCCCTCGACCTCGACCGCCTTGCCGCACACCCGGCACACCAGGTGGTGGTGGTGCTCACCGGAGGCGCACCGCCGGTAGACCGCCTCGCCCTCGGTGGTGCGCAGCACGTCCACCTCACCGGCCTCGGCGAGGGACTGGAGCGTCCGGTAGACCGTGGTCAGCCCCACCGAGTCGCCGCGGTGCCTGAGCATGTCGTGCAGCTCCTGCGCACTGCGGAATTCGTCGACCTCGTCGAGCGCCGCCGCCACCGCGGCCCGCTGCCGGGTCGACCGGCCGCGTACGGGGGGTCCAGCCGTCGCCACAGGGTGCCTCCTTCGATCCGCCGGCTCCTCGGACGGGCCATTCTGCCAGGCCGGAGTTCAGACGCTGACGTCATCGGCCGGGCGGTGGCCGATCTCAGCCGCCGCGTCGCACCGCGCCTGGTCCCCGGCCGCCCCGGCGGTACGTGCCCGCCGCCGCGTCAGGGGCGCCGCCAGCGCGGTGAGCAGCACGAAGACCGCGATGGCCAGCAGCACGATCGTCGCACCCGGCGGTACGTCCTGGTAGTACGTGGTGACCGTACCCGCCAGTGTCACGGTGATGCCGATCGCCACGGACACCGCGAAGGTCAGCCTGAACGACCGGGTGATCTGCTGCGCCGCCGCCACCGGCACCACCATCAGGGCGCTCACCAGCAGCAGCCCGACCACCCGCATCGCCACGGTGACGGTGACCGCAGCCGTCACGGCGACCAGCAGATTGAGCGCCCGCACCGGCAGCCCGGTGACCCGGGCGAACTCCTCGTCCTGGCTGATCGCGAAGAGCTGCCGGCGCAGTCCCACCGTCACCAGCAGCACGAAGGCCGCGAGCAGGCAGATCGCCGTGAGGTCCTCGTCGGAGACGGTGGACAGCGAGCCGAAGAGGTACGAGGTGAGGTTGGCGTTCGAGCCGGTGTCGCTGAGGTTCATCAGCATCACACCGCCCGCCATACCGCCGTAGAACAGCATCGCGAGCGCGATATCGCCGCGGGTGCGCCCGTATGCCCTGATCAGCTCCATCGCGACCGAGCCGATGACCGCGACGACCGTCGCCATCCACACCGGGTTGGTGGACAGCAGGTAGCCGAGTCCGACACCGGTCAGGGCGACATGGCCGATGCCGTCGCCCATCAGCGCCTGGCGGCGCTGCACCAGGTGGATACCGACCGCGGGCGCGATCACACCGACCAGCACGGCGGCGAGCAGCGCCCGCTGCATGAAGGGGTCCTGGAGGAATTCCATGTCAGGTCAGCAGTCCCGTGCGGAGCGACTCGTCGGCCGCGTGCGGATGTACGTGGTCATGGCCGGGCAGCGCGTGCTGGCCGACCGCCTCGGGCGGTGGGCCGTCGTGGACCACGCAGCCGTCGCGCAGCACCACGGCCCGGTCGATCAGCGGTTCCAGCGGGCCCAGTTCGTGCAGGACGAGCAGCACGGTCGTCCCGGCGGCGACCTGTTCGCGCAGCGTTCCGGCCAGGATCTCCTGGCTGGCCAGGTCCACACCGGCCATCGGCTCGTCCATGATCAGCAGTTCGGGGTCGGCCGCGAGCGCGCGGGCGATCAGCACCCGCTGGTGCTGGCCGCCGGACAGCGCGCCCACGGCGTCCTTGGCCCGGTCGGCGAGCCCGACCAGTTCGATGGCGCGCTCGACGGCTGCGCGGTCGGCCTTGGACGGCCACCTCAGCTTCGTACGGGACAGCCGGCCTGAGGACACCACCTCGCGGACGGTCGCCGGGACGCCGCTGGTCGCGGTGGTGCGCTGGGGGACGTAGCCGACCCGCTGCCAGTCGCGGAAGCGGCGCAGTTCCGTACCGAAGAGGGAGACCGAGCCGTCGGTGAGCGGGACCTGCCCGATCACGGACCGTACGGCCGTCGACTTGCCCGAACCGTTGGCGCCGAGCAGCGCGACGACCTCGCCGCGGCGCACGGTGAGGTCGATACCGCGCAGCACGGGGCGCGAGCCGAGGGTGGCCCGGGCGCCGCGGACGGATATGACGGGCTCCAAGGGCTCCTGCGTCTCCATGGCCTGCGCCTCCGATGCTCGTGTGTGGTCTGTCACCGCTGCCGCTGCCACCGCTGCCACCGCTGCCACCGCTGTCACTGCTGTCCCTGCGCGCCGAGTGCCTTGCGCAGCGCGGTGAGGTTGGCCTCCATGACGCCGAGGTAGTCACGGCCCTTCGAGCGGTCCGTGATCCCCTCCAACGGGTCCAGTACGTCCGTCCTCAGGCCCGTGTCCCCGGCCAGGGTCTTCGCGGTCCGGTCGCTGGCCAGCGTCTCGAAGAACACCGTCGTCACCTTGTCCTGCTTCGCGACCGTCTGGAGTTCCCTGATACGGGCGGGGCTGGGTTCCGACTCGGGGTCGAGCCCCGCGATGCCCTGCTGCTCGAGCCCGTAGCGCTCGGCGAGGTAGCCGAAGGCGGCGTGGGTGGTGATGAACGTCCGGGTGTCCGTGTTCTTCAGGCCGTCCGCGAAGCGGGTGTTCAGGGTGTTGAGCTTGGCGACCAGAGCGTCGGTGTTCTTGGCGTAGGCGGTGGCGTGGGCGGGGTCGGCCTTTTCCAGGGACTTGCCTACGCCGCGGGCGATCTCCGCGTACTTCACCGGGTCCAGCCACACATGCGGGTCCTGGTCACCGTGCTCACCGTGACCGCCGTCCCCGTGGCCGTGGTCGTGATCCTCGCCACCGGTGGCGGTCCCGTGCGCCTCCAGCTCGGTCAGGGTGCCCGCGTCGACGGTGTGCTCGACGCCCGCCTGCGCTATGGCGTCGTCAACGGCGGGCTGGACTCCCTTGAGATAGAGGATGTAGCCGGCCTGGCGGAGCTCGGACACCTGCCTGGGCCTCAGGTCCAGGTCGTGTGGCTCCACACCGGGCTTGGTGAGCATGGTGACCGCCACGTGTTCCCCGCCGATCTGCTCGGCGAGATACTGCATGGGATAGAAGGACGCCACCACATCCAGCTTGCCGTCGCCGTTCTTGCCCGCGGCGCCGGACGTCCCCGTGCAGGCGGACAGGGTGACGAGCGACAGGGCTGTCGCTCCCGCGACGGCACCGGTGGACATGAGGCGGCGACGTATGTTCATGACAGTCATTTTCAACAAGAGTGGAAACGATTGTCAACAAGGGCGGAGAACCGCTCAGGTCCTGCACCGATTTGATCCAAGGGGTGAGGCCGCCGGTAATCTGAAGCACTCGCCACTCGTCACACCGGCCGGGCGCCCCGCGCCGCCCCAGCCAGTCGTCCAACCCGTCGTCGTAATGAAGAGAGCACCGTGGCCGCCGACAAGATCGACACGATCGTCAACCTGAGCAAGCGCCGTGGCTTTGTCTACCCGTGCAGCGAGATCTACGGCGGGCAGCGCGCCGCCTGGGACTACGGACCGCTGGGTACCGAGCTCAAGGAGAACATCAAGCGCCAGTGGTGGCGCTACATGGTCACCTCGCGTGAGGACGTCGTCGGTATCGACTCGTCGGTGATCCTTGCCAGTGAGGTCTGGCAGGCCTCCGGCCATGTCGCCACCTTCACCGACCCGCTCACCGAGTGCACCTCCTGCCACAAGCGCTACCGGGCCGACCACCTGGAAGAGGCCTACGAGGAGAAGCACGGCCACGCCCCGGCGAACGGCTTGGCCGACATCAACTGCCCCAACTGCGGCAACAAGGGCCAGTTCACCGAGCCCAAGCAGTTCTCCGGCCTGCTCTCCACCCACCTCGGCCCCACTCAGGACTCGGGCTCCGTGGCCTACCTGCGCCCCGAGACCGCACAGGGCATCTTCACCAACTTCGCCCAAGTCCAAGCGAGCTCGCGCCGCAAGCCGCCCTTCGGTATCGCCCAGGTCGGCAAGTCCTTCCGCAACGAGATCACGCCGGGCAACTTCATCTTCCGCACCCGTGAGTTCGAGCAGATGGAGATGGAGTTCTTCGTCAAGCCGGGCGAGGACGAGCAGTGGCACGAGTACTGGATGGAGCAGCGCTGGAACTGGTACACGGGCCTTGGCCTCCGTGAGGAGAACATGCGCTGGTACGAGCACCCCAAGGAGAAGCTCTCCCACTACTCCAAGCGCACCGCCGACATCGAGTACCGCTTCCAGTTCGGCGGCAGCGAGTGGGGCGAGCTGGAGGGTGTCGCCAACCGCACCGACTACGACCTCACCGCCCACTCCAAGGCGTCCGGCACCGACCTGTCGTACTACGACCAGGAGGCCCAGGAGCGCTGGATGCCGTATGTCATCGAGCCGGCCGCCGGTGTCGGCCGCACGATGCTGGCGTTCCTGCTCGACGCCTACAACGAGGACGAGGCGCCCAACGCCAAGGGGGTCATGGAGAAGCGCACCGTGCTGCGTCTCGACCACCGCCTCGCCCCGGTGAAGGTCGCCGTCCTGCCGCTGTCCCGCAACGCGCAGCTCTCCCCGAAGGCGAAGGGCCTCGCGGCGGACCTGCGCCAGAACTGGAACATCGAGTTCGACGACGCGGGCGCGATCGGCCGCCGCTACCGCCGCCAGGACGAGATCGGCACGCCGTTCTGTGTCACGGTCGACTTCGACACCCTGGACGACAACGCGGTGACGGTGCGTGAGCGCGACTCGATGAAGCAGGAGCGGGTGTCCCTGGACCAGATCCAGGGCTACCTGGCGACGCGCCTCATCGGTGCGTAACGCTCGGAGCGCTCTGTGAGACGAAGGCCGACCGGGTTGGTGCCCGGTCGGCCTTTGTCATGCACACTGGGCGCGCACGCGTCACCGGGAACGCCACCGGGAGGGGACCGATGCCGTCCACGACCAGCAGCAAGGTCAGCAGATGGGACCAGCACGGCCGCGAACACGTCGTGCACGTCAGGAGGTCCGGCGTCCAGCGCACGCTCACCTGCGGGACCTGCGACTGGCGCAGGAACGCGCAGTTCCTGCCATGGCTGAAGGCGGAGGAGCACCTACTGGAGGCGCACCAGGCGACGATCGCCCCCTGAAAACCAGGTGCCCTCGTCACGGGTGACTGGTTACGGTCGTGGCATGTCTTCTTCTTTCCACCAGATCTACGAGTGAGAGTGCGGCGGGTGGGGTGACCCACATCGCGTGGTACCCCGACGAACGCACCCGCATCCGCGAGGAACCCATTCTCACCAGGACAGGAGAGCCCCGTGGCCAAGAGCCGCAACAACCTCCTCGGCGTGGGCGGACAGCGAAAGAAGCTGTCCCGCGCCGACCAGCACGGAACCGGCCTGACCCGCGCGAGTGGGCAGCAGTCGGCCGACGACCGGAAGCAGGAGCTGCTGCGCAAGATGCGTGAGCGCACGCAGGGCAAGCAGGACGGTCAGCAGAGCTGACGCCGGACAGGACCCAGGTGGGGCCCGGCCCCGGCCTTCGGGGCCGGGCCCGGCGCCGCCCCCGGAGCCGCGCCCCCCGCCCCGCGCGCGCCCCCCCCCCCCGCGCCCCCGCTCACCCCGCGAGCACCTCCAGGGCCCGTGCCCGGCTCGCCGCGCGCCCGCTCATATCCGACGAGCCCTGGGGCCGGGAACCGGCACCCATCGGAGTGGCCGGGGCACTGGGCTACGCGCTGCTCGGCGAGTGCGCGGGCCGCACCACAGGCCACGGGGTCTTCCAGGTCGTCGCGGTCGTGCTCATCGCAGCACTGGCCGGCGCCGTACCGCATATGGCACGGGGCCGGGGACCGGCACCCGACCTCATCGCCCGCCGGGTACTCACCCTCGGTTTCACCGCGGTCTGCTTTCAGCCCCTCTACAACTCCGGTGCTCTGGTCGGCAGCCTGGGGAAGGGCCCCGCCTACGCGCTCTACCTGCTGCTGGTCCTCGTACTCACCGCGCTCTGCGACGCCGTGCTCGCCGCACTGATCCAGCGCACCCGCGCCGTTCCGCACTGCGCGCGCTGTACGGAAGCCACCCGCACACCCTTCGGCCCCCTACTCCGCGACGAACTGCGGTCGCTCCCGGGCGTCGGTTCCGCCGTCTGCGCGACCGGCGCGGTGATGTCGCTCGGCGCCGCCGTCGCCGGGCTGTGGGCGCTGCCCGTACTGTGCGTGCCCCTGCTGCTGGCCCAGCTCGCCTTCCGCCGCTACGCCGGGGCACGCGCCACCTACCGGCAGACCATCGCCTCACTGGCCCGCGCCACCGAGGTCGCCGGCTACACGCCCCGCGGCCACGCCCGCCGGGTCGCCGCGCTCAGTACCGCCGTGGGCCGTGAGATGGGTCTCGCCGGGCCCGAGCTCGCCGTCCTGGAGCACGCGGCGCTGATGCACGACATCGGGCAGCTTTCCCTGGTCGACCCCGTGCAGCAGGGCGCCACAGCCCTGCTGCCGGAGGCGGAGCAGCGCCGTATCGCCCTGCTCGGCGGGGCCGTGGTGCGCCAGAGCGGTGCGCCCGCCGCCGTCGCGGCGGTTGTGGAGCGGCAGGCTGATCCGTACCGTGAGCAGCCGCTCGCCGCCAGGATCGTCCGTGCGGTCAACGCGTACGACGACTTCGACGGCGCCCGACCGGGAGACGCACTCGGGGCACTGGAGCGGCTGCGCCTGCGTACGGCCCACGACTACCAACCGGAAGTCGTGGAGTCTCTCGCACGGGTACTGTGCCGGGGCTGTGGATCCCCTCCGGTCTGGGTAACCCATGGGTAATGAGCGAGCGTCCGACCGGGCATGGTTGGATGCGATTGACGGCAGACACAAGCGACACGGCGAGACAGGCAACACACAAACAGGACGACATTCGTGTCCGGGGGAAGTGACCCGAGCGACCGGCAGGCGGGAATCGTGAGGATCTTCGGGAAGGTACGGCATCGGCCGTCCGCCTCATGGCGGCAGGCCACCGACCGCGCGTTCACGCTGATCGGTGACGGCCGTTACGAGGACGCGGGCGCGCTGCTGACCCGCGCGGCGGACCTGGAGCCCTGGCTCTCGGAGTCCTGGTTCAACCTGGCGCTGCTGCACAAGTTCCGGCACGACTGGGAGCAGGCGCGCGCCGCCGGCCTGCGCGCCGTGGCCCTGCTGGACAAGGAGACCGGGGCCCCCGACTGGTGGAACGTCGGTATCGCCGCCACCGCCCTCCAGGACTGGCCGCTCGCGCGCCGCGCCTGGCAGGCGTACGGGCTTCGGGTCCCCGGTGAGGCCACCACCGGCGGTGAGCCCCTCGGGATGCAGCTCGGCAGCGCCGCCGTACGCCTTTCGCCCGAAGGCGAGGCCGAGGTGGTGTGGGGCAAGCGGCTCGACCCGGCCCGGATAGAAGTGCTCTCCATCCCCCTGCCGTCGTCCGGCCGTCGCTGGGGTGAGGTGGTACTGCACGACGGCGTCCCGCACGGCGAGCGCACCACCGCAGCGGGGCACAGCTTCCCGGTGTTCGACGAGATCGAACTCTGGGCACCTTCGCCCGTCCCCACCTGGGTCGTCCTACTGGAGGCAGCGGCGGAGGAGGACCGGGACGCCCTGGAGCGGCTCGCGGCCGACGCCGGGTACGCCGCCGAGGACTGGTCCTCGTCGGTGCGGCTGCTCTGCCGGGCCTGTTCCGAGAGCGAGATGCCGAGTGCCGAGGGCGAGGGCGAGCACCTGGACCCGCACGACCACAGCGAGCCAGGCCACCCGGGGCCGCTCGGCCACCGCACGGCCGGGGACCTGTGGGTCCCGGAGCGCGAGTGCGGAATAGCGGCGCCCACCGGTCTCGTGCGCGGGCTGCTCGACGGCTGGGTCGCCGACAGCCCGGACACCCGCGAGTGGCGGGATCTCGAAGAAGTCTGCTGACCACCTGGGACAGGGCCGTAGGCTGTACGGGATAACGAGCAGGGATTTCAGGAAGGCTTACGGCGGCATGGCGCAGCAGACGGACGAGCAGATCAACGACGGCTTCGTCGTGGACACGGAGGACTGCGAGGAGCGCGAGCAGGCGCACCGTGAGCGCGGCACGGCCCGTCCCATCACCGTCGTGGGCAATCCGGTGCTCCACACGGAGTGCCGGGACGTCACCGACTTCGACGACAAGCTCGCGGCACTGGTCGACGACATGTTCGCCAGCCAGCGCGCGGCGGAGGGCGTGGGCCTCGCGGCCAACCAGATCGGTGTGGACCTGAAGGTCTTCGTCTACGACTGCCCGGATGACGAGGGCGTGCGCCACACCGGTGTCGTGTGCAACCCGGTACTCCAGGAGCTCCCGCCGGAGCTGCGGGTGCTGGACGACTCCAACGAGGGCTGCCTGTCCGTCCCGACCGCTTACGCCGCGCTGGCCCGCCCGGACTACGCGGAGGTCCACGGCCAGGACCCCGAGGGCAATCCGATCAAGGTCCGCGGCACCGGATACTTCGCGCGCTGCCTCCAGCACGAGACCGACCACCTCTACGGCCGGCTGTACATCGACCGGCTCTCGAAGCGGGAGCGCAAGGACGCGCTTCGGCAGATGGCGGACGGCACCCCGCGTTACGAGACCGTCCCGAACGCCTGAGCACCCGACTCGCCGGTCAGGCCACCCGCACAGGGCCTCGGAACGTACGCCGGTAGGCGTTCGGGGTAGTCCCCAGCGAGCGCAGGAAGTGGTGGCGCAGGGCCGCCGCGTTGCCGAAGCCCGCACGCCCCGCGATCGTGTCCACCGTCTCGTCCGTCGCCTCCAGCAACTCCTGCGCCAGCAGCACCCGCTGGCGCAGGAGCCAGCGGTACGGCGTCGTCCCGGTCTCCTGCTGGAATCGGCGGGCGAAGGTACGGGGTGACATATGCGCCTGTGCCGCCAACTGCTCCACGCTCATCTCCCGGTCGAGATGCCGTTCCATCCAGGCCAGCACCTCACCGACGGTGTCGCACCGGGTACGCGGCAGGGGCCGCTCGATGTACTGGGCCTGCCCCCCGTCGCGGTGCGGCGGCACGACCATGCGCCGGGCGATGGTGTTGGCGATCTCGGGCCCGTGCTCACGCCGTACGATATGCAGACAGGCATCGATCGCGGCGGCGGTCCCCGCCGAACTGATCACCGACCCCTCGTCGACGTACAGCACATCGGCATCCACCCGCGCCCGCGGATACCTGCGCGCGAGTGCCGTGGCGTGCCGCCAGTGGGTGGTGCAGCGCCGCCCGTCCAGTAGCCCCGCGGCGCCCAGGACGAACGCCCCGGTGCAGACGGACAACACCCGCGCCCCACGGTCCACGGCCGCCCGCAAGGCCTCCAGCAGGGGTTCGGGATAGTCGCGCCGCGTGTAGTCGCTGCCCGTGGGCACGGCGATCAGGTCCGCCTCGTCCAGCCGCTCCAGACCATGCTCCACTTCCAGCGTGAAGCCGGCATGGGTGCGCAGCCTGCGCCGCTCGGCTGAGACGGCGGCGAAGTCGTAGACGGGGAGCCCGTCGTCGCTGCGGTCCAGCCCGAAGACCTCACACAGCACGCCGAGTTCGAAGGGATGCACGCCGTCGAGGAGTACGGCTGCCACGTTCTTGAGCATGCCCGCGAGTGTGGCAGTAATTCGATGGTTGCCGACAGTCCTGCCACTGCCTTTCTTGTCGTCGCACGGCGAGAGTGGACGCCATGAACACGTTCGTCAGCTACATCGCGGTCCTTGGAATCCTTGCCCTGGTGGGTCTTCCCTCATTCATCGGCCACCTGCGTGACCGTGCGATCGACCGGCAACTGCGCGACGCGGAAAGGGGGATGGCCCGGACCGCCGAGCCCGGCAAGATCCAAACGAAAGGCCCCAGGGCCACCTGCGGGCACCTGAGCGGTCAGATCTCCCCGTCCAAGCCCGCCCAGCCCTCGATCGCGACCTGACAGACAGACGATCCGGCAGCGGATGCCCCGGACCGCGATGCGATGCGATGCGGTCCGGGGCTCTCGGTCATGCGCGGGGCGCCTGGACGGTCAGAAGTCCTCGTCCAGGTCCACCGAGCCCTCGACCGCGACCTGGTACGCAGACGGGCGGCGCTCGAAGAAGTTGGTCAACTCCTGGACGCCCTGGAGTTCCATGAAGGCGAACGGGTTCTGCGAGCCGTACACCGGGGCGAAGCCGAGCCGGACGAGCCGCTGGTCCGCGACGCACTCCAGGTACTCGCGCATCGACTCGGTGTTCATGCCCGGCAGACCGTCACCGCACAGGTCGCGGCCGAACTGGAGCTCGGCGGCGACGGCTTCCTTCAGCATCTCGGTGACCTGGTGCTGGAGCTCGTCGTCGAAGAGATCCGGCTCCTCCTTGCGTACCGTGTCCACGACCTCGAAGGCGAAGTTCATGTGCATGGTCTCGTCCCGGAACACCCAGTTGGTGCCGGTCGCGAGTCCGTGCAGCAGACCGCGCGAGCGGAACCAGTAGACGTACGCGAACGCCCCGTAGAAGAACAGGCCCTCGATGCACGCCGCGAAGCAGATCAGGTTCAGCAGGAAGCGGCGGCGGTCGGCCCGGGTCTCCAGCCGGTCGATCTTCTCGACCGAATCCATCCACTTGAAGCAGAACTGGGCCTTCTCGCGGATCGAGGGGATGTTCTCCACCGCGGCGAAGGCCGCCGCCCGGTCTTCCGGGTTCGGGAGGTAGGTGTCCAGCAGCGTCAGATAGAACTGGACGTGCACGGCCTCCTCGAAGAGCTGGCGGGAGAGGTAGAGCCGCGCCTCGGGGGAGTTGATGTGCTTGTAGAGCGTGAGCACCAGGTTGTTCGCGACGATCGAGTCACCGGTCGCGAAGAACGCGACCAGCCGGCCGATCAGATGCTGCTCACCGGGGGTGAGCTTGGCCAGGTCCGCGACGTCGGAGTGGAGGTCGACCTCCTCGACCGTCCAGGTGTTCTTGATCGCGTCCCGGTAGCGCTCGTAGAAGTCGGGATAGCGCATCGGGCGGAGCGTCAGCTCGAAGCCGGGGTCGAGCAGGTTCTTCTCGCGCGTTGCCGGGGCGCTGGTGGCTTCGGTGGACATTACTGGCAGGCCTCGCAGGACTCGGGGTTCTCAAGGGAGCAGGCGATGGCGTCCGCGTCGGGAGTGGCCTGCTGTACTGGGGGTGCCCCCGCCGAAGGCCGGGGGAGGATGGTGGCGGCGGGGGCCGCGGCAGCGGCCGACGGGGTGCCGGACGCGGCGCGGGCGATCCGGGTGGCCGGACGTGAGCGCAGGTAGTACGTGGTCTTCAGGCCCTGCTTCCAGGCGTACGCGTACATCGAGCTGAGCTTGCCGATGGTCGGCGTCTCCATGAACAGGTTCAGCGACTGCGACTGGTCCAGGAACGGGGTGCGGGCCGCGGCCATGTCGATCAGGCCGCGCTGCGGGATCTCCCAGGCCGTGCGGTACAGCTCCCGCACCTCTGCGGGGATCCAGTTGAAGCCCTGCACCGAGCCGCTGGAGTCGCGCAGCGCCTCACGGGTCTGCGCGTCCCACACGCCGAGCTGCTTGAGCTCGTCCACCAGGTACGAATTGACCTGGAGGAACTCGCCCGACAGCGTCTCGCGCTTGAACAGGTTGGAGACCTGCGGCTCGATGCACTCGTACACGCCCGCGATCGACGCGATGGTCGCGGTCGGGGCGATGGCGAGCAGCAGCGAGTTGCGCATGCCCGTGGTGGCGACCCGCTCGCGCAGGGCGGCCCACCGCTCGGGCCAGTTGAGCTCCACGCCGTAGTGGTCCGGGTGCAGCACGCCGCGCGCCGTGCGGGTCTGCTCCCAGGCGGGCAGCGGTCCGTTGCGCTCGGCGAGTTCGCAGGACGCCTCGTACGCCGCCAGCATGATCCGCTCGGCGATCCGGGTGGACAGCGCCTTCGCCTCGGCGGAGTCGAAGGGCAGCCGCAGCTTGAAGAAGACGTCCTGGAGGCCCATCGCGCCCAGGCCCACCGGGCGCCACTTGGCGTTGGAGCGGCCGGCCTGCTCGGTCGGGTAGAAGTTGATGTCCACGACCCGGTCGAGGAAGGTCACGGCCGTGCGGACCGTCTCGTCGAGACGCTCCCAGTCGATGTCTCCTTCAGGGGTGACGAACGCGCCCAGGTTGACCGATCCGAGGTTGCAGACGGCGGTCTCGCCGTCGTTCGTGACCTCGATGATCTCGGTGCAGAGGTTGGAGGAGTGGACGACGGTGCCGGGCTCCGCGGTCTGGTTCGCCGTACGGTTCGAGGCGTCCTTGAACGTCATCCAGCCGTTGCCGGTCTGGGCGAGCGTCCGCATCATCCGTCCGTACAGGTCACGGGCCGGGATCGTCTTGCGGGCGAGACCCGACTCCTCCGCCTTGCGGTACGCGGCGTCGAACTCGTCGCCCCACAGGTCGACCAGCTCCGGCACGTCGACAGGCGAGAACAGCGACCACTCGGCGTCGGCGTTCACCCGGCGCATGAACTCGTCCGGGATCCAGTGCGCCAGGTTGAGGTTGTGCGTACGCCGCGCCTCCTCGCCCGTGTTGTCGCGCAGCTCAAGGAACTCCTCGATGTCCGCGTGCCAGGTCTCCAGGTAGACGCAGGCCGCGCCCTTGCGCCGACCGCCCTGGTTGACGGCGGCGACCGAGGAGTCCAGGGTCCGCAGGAACGGCACGATGCCGTTGGAGTGCCCGTTGGTGCCGCGGATCAGCGAACCGCGGGAGCGGATACGGGAGTACGAGAGGCCGATACCGCCCGCGTGCTTCGACAGCCGTGCCACCTGGTGGTAGCGGTCGTAGATCGAGTCCAGTTCGTCCAGCGGCGAGTCCAGCAGGTAGCAGGACGACATCTGGGGGTGCCGGGTGCCGGAGTTGAAGAGCGTCGGCGATGACGGCAGATAGTCGAGTCGGCTCATCAGCCCGTACAGCGCGCCGACTTCGTCCACGGCGCGCGCCGAATCGTCCTCGGCGAGCCCGCAGGCCACCCGCAGCATGAACTGCTGCGGGGTCTCGACCACCTTGCGGGTGATCGGGTGGCGGAGCAGATAGCGGCTGTAGAGGGTGCGCAGTCCGAAGTAGCCGAAGCGGTCGTCGGCGGACGGGTCGATCAGCGCGTCGAGGCGGGCGGTGTGCTCCTGGACGAAGGCGTGCGTCCGATCCGCGATCAGGCCCTCGCGGTGGCCGACGGCCACGGACGCGGCGAAGCCGGTGGCCCCCTGCGAGGCCGCCTCCTCGGCGATGGTGAGGCTGAGCAGCCGGGCCGCGAGCCGCGAGTACGCCGGGTCCTCGGCGATCAGACCGGCGGCCGCCTCCGTGGCCAGCTCCCGCAGTTCGGCCGCGTCCGAGCCCGCGTGGCGTCCACGCAGCGCGGCGGCGGCGACCCTGCCGGGGTCGGTGTCGGTGAGGTCGGCGGTGAGGTCGGTCAGGATCCGCAGCAACGCGGTTCCTGGCCCATCGGCGAGCTGCGATGAAGCAGGGTCTGGCGGCGCGATGGTCACGGGGGTGCTCTCCCTCACTCGGCTCGGGGCCGGCGGGGGAGGTGGTGCGGGCGTGTGTCTGGGCAGCACAACGCACCGCGTCCACCGGCCTGATCCGCGAGGCCCGGACGTCTCGGCACCCGGGCCGGGATGGACCGGGTGCGTTGCCGACAGGTCCTCGGACTCGTGGGTGTGCATTCACGGGCACGCGCGCACACGGGTACGCCGTAAGGGCATGCCTCATGGGTTCGCGAAAGGAGCGAATGCAGACCGACTCACCGTTGCGGGACAGTTCCGGATTTCCACCGGATTCCCCTGCTGCGGCAACGGAGTCGAGCATACATGTAGGGGCGCGGCGTTGCCGCGCCCCCCACATGTTGTGTCGCGGTGGTGCGTCTTACCCCGAAGTGCCGGTTCTCAGAGCTCAAGCGCGTATGTCAGCAGCGGGTCCAGTTCCGTGAAAGGCGACCAGTCCCGCTCGGGGGTCCGAACGAAGCCCATGCGCTCGTAGACGCGGTGTGCGGCGTGCATCATCGCGTCGGTCGACAGCACCAGTCGGCGGCAGCCGTCGAGAGCGCGGGCCCGTTCGACGCATGCCATGACGAGCGCCTCCCCGATACCCTGATTCCGGGCCTCGGTGGCGACGACGAGCATCCGGAACTCGGCCTCGTCATCGCGCGCGATATTGGCGTAGGGCCTCGCTCCCGGGGTGAACGCCACACCGCCGAGGATGCGTCCCGTGCCGTCGACGGCTACCAGCACATCGGACTGCGCTGCCCTGGCCGCCGTGTCCCGCAGTACCGGGAGATAGGGGTCCTCCTTCCCGAAGGCCAGCAGCCCATCGTCCAGATAGGTCTGTGCGGTGAGCTCCCCGAGGGTGCTGTACTCCTGCGGCTCCACCGGTCTGATGAGCACGTCCATCCGGGCAGTGTGCCGCACACGGCGGGGAGGAGTGCACCGGATGAACGGCGTCTGGCCGCCA
>NZ_JBHXFA010000076.1:31179-34618 GCF_042724175.1 Streptomyces sp. NPDC127084 | reverse complement strand
GAGTCCTTCCAGGACTCGGGGCGACGGGCTTGTGGCGAGGGCGGGGGCGGAGGCGCGGCTCAGTGCAGTCGGCCGCCCGCCCGGCGGCGCAGTACGTAGCAGAGGCCACCCGCCGCAGCGGCGACCAGTACCGCACCGGTCGCGATCATCCCGGTGTTCATCTCGCGGACGCTGCCACCGATACCACCCCGGACGCCCTGTGGCGAGGCCGCCGAAGTCGCCGCGGACGTGGACGTGGAACTCGTCGTGGCCGCGGCGGCGCCGCCCGAGATGTTCAGGTCCGTGGTCCCCGACTGCGCGCCGCAGGTGAAGGTCACCGAGTACACGGCGCCGCGCCGGGCGTCGCTGTCCACCATGGCCGTACCCGTCATACCGGCGGGGATGGTCACGGTGTCGAAGACCCCGGACGACGCCGTGGCCGGGCTGTTGCAGCCCGACACGGTCAGCGTGACCTGCCCGCCGGGGGCGACGGTCGACGGGGAGACGGCGAACGAGAACGGCTGCTGGCGGGCAGAGCCCGCGGCACCGCCACTGTCGGTGGCGGCGGCCGTCGCGGTCGGCATGGTCAGGGCGAGGGCTGCCGCTCCCAGCAGAGCGGCGGACGCGATGGGTATCGCGCGCATGGTCAATTCCTCCGTGTCCCCGAGGAGCAGCTGCGGAACGGGTTTCCACAAAGGCAGGGAATGCACCTCGATATCCGAAACGCTAGGAGTGACCCGCTCATACGCGCGATCGGTGTCGGGCGAATGGGTTATTTCTGTCGCCCGAGTGGCCTAGGGAAGGTTTGGGGTGGCGTGATCCCGGTGCTTCCGTGTGTTCTGGGCCGGCCACCCGGGCGGGTCGTCAGCCCCCGAGCTTCGGGAAGTACGCGATGAACGGTTCGGCGGTGGTGCCGATACCCCGTCCGAACGGTGCGTCGAAGTCCCAGATGAGGAAGAGCAGGAAGGCGATCAGCGCGCTGAACAGCCCCGCGAGGAGCAGTTCCCGGAAGGTCCGGCGGATCTGGAGGGTGAAGATCAGGCCCACCGTGACCACGGCGCCCGTGATCAGCCCGAACCAGACCACCCCGGGCATAGTCGCCTCGATGCTGCTGCCCCTGGCGCCCCGGGCGTCGTCCACGGCGGCGACCTGGTCGACCAGTGGTTGGTATGCCTGACCCTCGTGGTCGGTCTTCGGCACATAGTCCGTCACGTCGCGCCGCAGCCGGTCGAGCAGACGGGTGCCCTCATCGGTGAGGGAACCCTCTTCGACCATATGACGCCACTCGGAGTGGACCACATGGGTGGCATAGGCCTCGGCGTCGGCGCGGATCCGGTCGCGTGCCGCCACCGGGTAGACCGCGGCGCGTTCGTACACCTCGTGCAGTGCCTGGGCCTCGTGGCGGACGGAGTCCTGGGCGGCGCCGCGCGCCTCCCAGACACCGGCGATGGCCAGACCCAGCACGATGGCATAGACCACGCCGATCATCATCGTCATGTACTCGATGACGTCAGGGGTCTCCGACGGATCGTCGTCGTCGCCGATACGGCGCTGGTTGATGACGGTGATGGTCAGTACGACCGCGCAGGCCGCGGCCATTGCGATGGTGAGTACGGCCCATTCCGACACGTAGTACCTCCGGATTCAGGAGCGGGGACGCAGAAAGGCGGCGGCGAGCACCGCGGGGGCGGTCACCAGGAGCGTGAGCGTTACCAGTGAGGGACCGCCCCGAGGCTCCTTGCGTGCCGGCTTGCGATAGGTGGGCAGGGCGACCGTGGTCGGTGGCGCGGGCTTCGGCCGGACGGTGGGGGTGGGAGACGGGGACGGAGTGGGTGACGGGGGTGGAGGTGGCGGCGGGGCCGGCTCAGGCTGGATACGCGGTGGAGGTGGCGGAGGCGGAGGTGGCGGAGGTGGCGGAGGTGGCGGCTTCGGCGTGGCAACGGGACCCGCCCAGCAGTCACCGGAGCCGGCGGCTGAGACGGCGGAGCTGAACGAGTCGAACGAGTCGAACGAGTCGAACGAGTCAAAGGAGTCGCCGGAGCCGGCCGGGCCGGCCGAAGACGGGCCGCCCTGCTCGATCGTCGCGTACGAGCAGTTGTCGGCGGTCGTGGCGGCGGCGGGCGACACAGGCACCAGCAGCCAGGTGAGTGCGGCGGCTGAGAACAGCCGTCCGACGAGCGATCCGTACACGCCGATGAGCATGATCCGCCCGTGCCCGGAACACGCCCCTATGGGTGGTGATTCGCCTGATGGAGGGGTTGTCGGCCGCCCGGGTTTGCCGTGACGGAACTTTTTTCCGGGTTCTTTGAACACCCGGGCCGCCCCAGCTCGTACTTAGGCCATGAACGGCGCACCGGCGCCATAAGCGGATCAGGGCTCACGGGAGTTGACATGAATACCTGGCGGAACGCCTCGCTCGCGGTCAGCGCGGCAGCCGTACTGGCGCTGACGACGGCGTGCGGTCAGGAACAGGGCACGGCAACACCCGGTCAGGCCGTTGCGGCACAACCGGCGGGCCAGCAGCAGGCCGCCGACGGTTACGGCTCCGGTTACGGTTCGGGCGCGGGCAGTTCGGCCGCACCCGGTGGAGCCGCCAAGACCGCCGGACAGCTTGCCGTCCTGGAGAGCAAGAAGCTCGGCGAAGTCCTCACCGACAGCGAGGGTTTCACGCTCTACCGCTTCGAGAAGGACACCGTCACCCCGCCGAAGTCCAACTGCAACGGCGACTGCGCCAAGGCCTGGCCCGTCGTGGCCGCCGGCGATGTGACCGCCGCACCCGGCACCGACGCCTCCCTGATCGGCGAGGTCACCCGCGCTGACGGCAGCAAGCAGCTCACCATCGGCGGCTGGCCGATGTACCGCTACGCCAAGGACACCAAGCCGGGTGAGATCAACGGCCAGGGTGTGGGCGGCACCTGGTACGCCTCCGCCCCCGACGGCAAGAAGGCCGCCGCGGGCGGCGGTGCGGCCGGTGAAGGCGGCAAGCCCGCCGACCTCGCCGGACTCTCCGTCCGCAAGGACCCCAAGCTGGGCGAGATCGTCGTGGACAAGAACGGAATGACGGTCTACCGCTTCATGAGGGACTCGGCCTGGCCGATGAAGACGGCCTGCACGGGTTCCTGCCTGGAGAAGTGGCCGGTCGTCGAGCCGGTCGACAAGAACGACACCGAGGGCATCCTCAAGAAGGGCTTCGTCACCTTCGACCGCCCTGATGGCATCAAGCAGCAGACCATCGACTGCTGGCCGATCTACACGTACTCCGGCGACTCCAAGCCGGGCGACACCAACGGCCAGGGCGTGGGAGGCACCTGGTACGCCGTCTCGCCCCAGGGAAAGCCGGTCGGGGCGCCCAAGTAAACATCCCCACGCGGTGTTCCGACCCGTGGGGGGGCCCAGAAACACACCGCCACGTGGGAGGGGGCGGCCCCCGGGGTGTGGGTGACACACACACACACACCCC
>NZ_JBHXFA010000076.1:0-31169 GCF_042724175.1 Streptomyces sp. NPDC127084 | reverse complement strand
GGCGCCCCGGGGGGGGGCGCCACCATACACCCCCCCCCCGGGGTCCGCCCCCGCGGCCGCCCGGCCCCCCGGGCCTCGCTGGCTCCCCCCGCGCCGCACGGTTGTGGCGGCCTCACCCTGACAGGACAGCCGCGTGAACACAGCGCGAGCACAGCGGGAGTACAGGGCGGACACAGGGTGCGCTCAGGACGGGGACAGCCAGTAGACAGCCGGGCCGAGCGCACGTGTCGGCAGCATGTGTGACCAAGAACGGATCGGTAATTTCCGTTTCTGCTCGCTCTCTTGGCGGCCGATCAGTAGCCTCGGCTCGAACACAGGCCTCAATATGGCCGTACGTCCCGTGGCGACTTGTTGGAGACATCGATGGAGCGTCCCGCCTGGGCCCCACCGGGCATCGACATATCGGTGCCGAGTGTGTCCCGTATCTACGACTACTATCTGGGCGGTTCACACAATTTCGAGGTCGATCGGGAAGCAGCGCGCAAGGCCATGGAGTTCGTCCCCGGCCTCCCCAAGATCATGCAGGCCAACCGGGCCATGATGCGGCGGGCCGTACGCTACGCCGTGAGCGAGGGGATCACCCAGTTCCTCGACATCGGCTCCGGCATCCCGACCTTCGGCAACGTACACGAAGTGGCCCAGAAGGCCAGTCCGGACGCGCGCGTGGTGTACGTGGACCATGACCCGGTCGCCGTGGCCCACAGTCGCGCCGTGCTGGAGGGCATTGACCACGCGGACATCGCCGGAGCCGATCTGCGCAAGCCGCAGGACATCATCGACAGCCCCGAAGTGACCCGGTTGCTCGACCTGGACCGCCCCGTCGCGCTGCTGCTCGTGTTCGTCCTCCACTTCATCGAGGACTCCGACGAACCGCGCCGCGCCGTGGCCGCGCTCCGCGACGCGCTCGCGCCCGGCAGCATGCTGCTGGTCACCCACGCCTCCTACGACGGCATCCCGGTCGACAAGGAGCGGGTGGGCGCCGCGGTGGACGTCTACAAGGACATCCGCAACCCGCTGATCATGCGGACCCGCGAGGAGATCGCGGGATTCTTCGACGGCTTCGAACTGGTCGAACCAGGGCTGGTGTCGATGGCGAACTGGCGCCCCGACACCCCGGCCGAGCAGGAGGACCCATACGCCTTCTCCGGCTACGCAGGGGTGGGGCGCAAGGCGTGAAACTGCCGTCACAGGCGACGGGCTCGACGGCTGAGCCGAACTGCCTCGAGGACAGACTCCAGCGCTTCGCGACCATCTGGAGCCGGGCGATCTTTCCGGTCACGGCCACCTCGCTGACCCGGGCCGAGTTCGAACAGCATCTGCTGCCGCTCGCCCGCAGACTCAGCGACGCGCTGCACGCGCGCCTCTCCGGCACCGCCGCCAACGCCGCCGCACAGGCGGTCGGTGCGGCCCTGGTCGACGCCCACTGCACCGACCCGGACGCGCTCAGCCGCACACTGGGCGTCGTGGACGCCTACCTGGTCCTCTACTGCGGCAACGCCCAGGAACCCGCCGAGGACAGCCGTGCACGCTGCGCACGCCTCCAGCACGCCATCGCCGCCGGCTACGCCCTGGCCCTGCGCGAGCGCACCCTGAGCGAGCAGGAAGCCATCGCCCGCTCGGCGCTGGCGGCGCGCAGCGACGCGATGGAGGCGCTGCACGCGACCGAGACGCGTTTCCGCGCCGTGTTCGAGGGAGCAGCGATCGGCATCGGCATCGCCGATCTCGACGGCAACGTACTGGAGGTCAACGACACCCTCACCCGGATGTTCGGCGGCCTTGAGCACCACGTGCGGGGACGCAAGGTCAATGAGTGGGTGCATCCGGAGGACCGGCCCAACGTCTGGGACCTGCACGAGGAGCTCATACGGGGGGAGCGTGAGCACTTCCGGATCGAGAAGCCCTTCTACCGCAACGACGGCACCGTGCTGTGGACCAATCTCACGGTGTCGCTGCTGAGGGATCCCGAGGGCAGGCCGAAGTACCAGCTCGCCCTGATCGAGGACACCACCGAACGCCGGCTGCTCAACCTCCGGCTGCGGTACGAGGCCACGCATGACGCGCTCACCGGACTGCCCAACCGCACCCTGTTCTTCGAGCGTCTGGAGAAGGCGCTGGCGCTGACCGCGGGGGAGCGGAACCGGTTCGGGCTCTGCTACCTCGACCTGGACGGCTTCAAGGCCATCAACGACAGCCTGGGCCATGCGGCCGGCGACCGGCTCCTCGTGGAGATAGCCGACCGCTTGCAGAGCTGTGCCACCGCCCCCGGCGAGATGGTGGCCCGGCTCGGTGGCGACGAGTTCGTGGCGCTGACCACGGGCAGTGAGTCCGCCGGGGACACCGCGCACGAGACCCGCGAGCTGGCCGGCCGGATCCTCGGCGCACTGGCCACACCGGTGATGCTCGACGGGCGTGAGATCAGGGTTCGGGGCAGTATCGGCATCGTCGAGGGAGCCGCCGGGGAGCGCACTCCGGCGGAGGTGCTGCGCAGCGCCGACATCACCATGTACCGGGCCAAGTCCGCCGGCGGCAACCGCTACGAGTTCGCCGATCCCGAGGCCGACGCCCGCGCGATCACCCGCCATGGGCTGACCACGGCACTGCCCGCGGCGCTGGAGCGCGGTGAGTTCTTCATCGAGTACCAGCCTCTGGTCCATCTCGGCGACGGCAGTGTGCACGGCGCCGAGGCGCTGGTGCGATGGTGCCACCCCCAGCACGGTGTGCTCGGCCCCGACCGCTTCATCCCGCTCGCCGAGCACACCGGTCTCATCGTGCCGCTGGGCCGCTGGGTGCTCCAGGAGGCCGCCCGGCAGGCCCGCTTCTGGCAGGACCAGCGCCCGGCGGGCCGCGACGCCCGGCCGCTGAGGATCAACGTGAACCTCTCCCCGGCCCAGCTCCACCATCCGGGACTGGTCGCGGACACCGTGGACGTCCTGGAGCGCTCCGGCCTGGAACCGGGCGCGCTCTGTCTGGAGGTCACGGAGTCGGCACTGATCGGCGCGGACGAGGACCTCCTCAAGCCGCTGCGGCAACTGGCCGAGATGGGCGTCGACATCGCCCTCGACGACTTCGGCACCGGCTACTCGAATCTGGCGAATCTGCGGAGGCTCCCGGTGAGCATCCTCAAACTGGACCGATCCTTCACCCAGGGCATGCAGCAGCACCCCGCCGACCCGGTCGACATCAAGATCGTGGAAGGTATCGTCGCGCTGGCCCACAGCCTCGAACTCACCGTCACCGTCGAGGGCGTCGAGACCGGTGCACAGGCCGAGCAACTGCGGGAGCTGGGCTGTGACACCGCCCAGGGCTGGTACTACGCCCGCCCGGGCCCACCGGACCGTCTGCACGCGCTGTCGCTGGCCGACGCTGTGTGAGGCCTCGGAGGGGCCCGATCGCTGTCGGTGCCGCGGCGGACCAAGGTCGCGGCTCCGGGACGCGCCCCGCTGCTCAGCCTTCCGCGGCCGGGGCAGCCCCCAACCGCCCGTGCGAGCTCAGCAGCATCCGCTGGAGCTCCCGGGCGGCGCGGGGCGGTGCCACATCGCTGCGGTGTGCCAGGGCGATGGTCCGGCGCAGGCCGGGCGCGGCCAGCGGGGTCACCCGCAGATCCCGGCCGGAGCGTCCCGCGACCATGCTCGGCACCACCGCCACACCGAGTCCGGCCCTTACGAAGCCGAGTACGGCGTCCATCTCGCCGCCCTCCACCGTGAACGACGGCTCGAAACCCGCAGTCCGGCACGCGGCCACGGTCAGTTCCCGCAGGTCGTAGCCGTGGCGGTACATCACCATCGGCACACCCTGGAGATCGGCGATCCGCAGAGGCCGCCGCAAGGGCGGTGAGGCCGCCGAGCTCACCACCGCAAGATCCTCCTCCAGCAGCCGCACCGTTGTCAGGGACGGTCCCGGGACCGGCAGTGGCAGCACCACCAGCGCCAGATCGAGCGCACCACGCGCCAGCTCCCGTACGAGGTCGTGCGACCCGCCCTCGTCGATCAGCAGCTCGATGCCCGGGTGCCGGTCGTGGAAGGCACGAAGCACGTCCGGCAGCAGGCCCGTGCACACGCTCGGGGTCGCCCCGAGCCTGACCCGCCCACGCCGGAGCTGAGCCAGCTCCTGCACCTCGTGCCGGGCGGTATCCGCGTCTGCCAGGATCCGCCGCGCCAGCGGCAGCAGTGCCTCACCCGCGTCGGTGAGAGCGATGTTGCCCCGGGCCCGGCTGAACAGCTCGGCGCCCAACTCCCTCTCCAGCGCCCGGATCTGCTGCGACAGCGACGGCTGCGCGACATGCGTCCGCTCGGCGGCCCGGGTGAAGTGCCGGGTCTCCGCCACGGCCACGAAGTACATCAGCTGCTGGAACTGCACGGGTACCACGATACCCACCGTGATAGGTGCTTCCTATCGAGATGAGCGAAACCATGTCTTGGACCTCTTGTCCTCTCCGGTCCTAGCGTCATGGGCATGGCTCAGGCAACGCGGGCGGTCCACCGCCCGTCCATGACGCGCTCGCTCTGGCGGTCGACCGTCGGCAAGAAGACGGTGATGGCCGTGACCGGGCTGATCATGCTCGGGTATCTGGTCGTCCATATGCTCGGCAATCTCAAGATCTTCTTCGGCCGCGACGAGTTCAACGGCTACGCGCGGTGGCTGCGCACCCTGGGCGAGCCCCTGCTGCACTACGAGTGGGCGCTGTGGGGCGTCCGGGTGGTGCTGCTGGCGGCCGTCGTACTGCACGCGGTCTCGGCGTACCAGCTCAGCAGACGCGACCTCCGCGCCCGGCCGGCGAATTACGTCCACAGGCGGCCCCGGGCGAGCTACGCCACCCGCACCATGCGCTGGGGCGGGATCATCCTCGGGCTGTTCGTCGTCTGGCATCTGCTGGACCTGACCACGCTGACGGTCAACGAGAACGCCCAGCACGGCCGCCCGTACGAGAACGTCGTCGCGAGCTTCTCCACCTGGTACGGCGACACCATCTACGTGACCGCGATGCTCGCCCTCGGCCTGCACATCCGGCACGGTTTCTGGAGCGCCGCCCAGACCCTCGGTGCGGGCAACGCGTCCCGCGACCGCGTCCTCAAGACCGCCGCCGACGTACTCGCGCTGGTACTGACGGCGGGCTTCGTCTCGGTACCCGTCGCCGTCATGACGGGACTGGTGAACTGACATGCACGACCACATCGTCCGCGACGACCACAACGACTCCCGCCCCTACACGGCGTATGACAACGGGGAGCCGATCACCGACACCGCGGTACCGGAGGGACCGATCGCCGAGCGCTGGGACCGCCGCCGCTTCGAAGCGAAGCTGGTCAACCCGGCCAACCGCCGCAAACACACCGTCATCGTCGTCGGCACCGGACTCGCGGGCGGTTCAGCCGGCGCCACCCTTGCCGAACAGGGCTACCACGTCGTCCAGTTCTGCTACCAGGACTCGCCGCGCCGCGCCCACTCCATCGCCGCGCAGGGCGGTATCAACGCCGCCAAGAACTACCGCAACGACGGCGACTCCGTCCACCGCCTGTTCTACGACACCGTCAAGGGCGGCGACTTCCGCGCCCGCGAGTCCAACGTGCACCGCCTCGCGCAGATCTCCGTCGAGATCATCGACCAGTGCGTCGCCCAGGGCGTCCCGTTCGCCCGCGAGTACGGTGGGCTCCTCGACACCCGCTCGTTCGGCGGCGTCCAGGTCTCCCGCACCTTCTACGCTCGCGGGCAGACCGGCCAGCAACTGCTGCTCGGCGCCTACCAGGCGCAGGCCCGGCAGATCGCCGCCGGAAACATCGAGATGCATCCGCGCACCGAGATGCTCGACCTGATCGTGATCGACGGCCGGGCCCGGGGCATCGTGGCCCGCGACCTGGTCACGGGGAAGATCGACACCTACTTCGCCGACGCTGTAGTGCTCGCCACCGGTGGCTACGGCAACGTCTTCCATCTGTCCACCAACGCCATGAACTCCAACGCCACCGCAGTCTGGCGGGCCCACCGGCGCGGGGCGTACTTCGCCAACCCCTGCTTCACCCAGATCCACCCCACCTGCATCCCCCGCACCGGCGAGCACCAGTCCAAACTGACCCTGATGAGCGAGTCGCTGCGCAACGACGGGCGAATCTGGGTGCCCAAGGCCAAGAGAGACCGGCGACCACCCGCCGAGATCCCCGAGACCGAGCGCGACTACTACCTGGAGCGGATCTACCCCTCCTTCGGCAACCTCGTCCCCAGGGACATCGCCTCGCGCGCCGCCAAGAACGTCTGCGACGAGGGCAGGGGCGTGGGTCCCGGCGGCCAGGGCGTATACCTGGACTTCGCCGACGCGATCCGCCGTATGGGCCGGGACAAGGTCGAGGAGAAGTACGGCAACCTCTTCGACATGTACGAGCGGATCACCGCGGAGAACCCTTACGAAGTCCCGATGCGGATATACCCGGCTGTGCACTACACGATGGGCGGACTGTGGGTCGACTACGACCTCCAGACCACCATCCCGGGGCTCTTCGCCATCGGCGAGGCCAACTTCTCCGACCACGGCGCCAACCGCCTCGGCGCCTCCGCCCTGATGCAGGGCCTCGCCGACGGCTACTTCGTACTGCCCTCCACCATCAACGACTACCTCGCCCGCAACCCGCACGCCGCCCCGGTCGACGCCGCACACTCGGTGGTCGCCGAGGCGCTCGCCGAGACCGAGGAGCGGCTCCACCTGCTGCTCGCCGTCGAGGGTGACCGCACACCCGACTCCTTCCACCGCGAAGTCGGCGAACTCATGTGGGAGTTCTGCGGCATGGCACGCACGGAGACAGGCCTGCGCAAGGCCCTGGCCCGCATTCCGGGGATCCGCGAGGAATTCTGGCGGCGTATCAAGGTTCCCGGCACCGGTCAGGAGTTGAACCAGTCGCTCGAGAAGGCCAACCGGATCGTCGACTACCTGGAGCTCGCCGAGCTGATGTGCCTCGACGCACTCCACCGCACCGAATCGTGCGGCGGCCACTTCCGCGAGGAGTCCCAGACCCAGGACGGCGAGGCGGCACGCGAGGACGAGGAGTTCTCGTACGCCGCCGCCTGGGAGTTCACCGGCACCGGCAGACCCCCCGTGCTGCACAGGGAAGACCTCGTCTTCGAGTACGTCCACCCCACCCAGCGGAGCTACGCATGAAGCTCGAACTGCGCGTCTGGCGCCAGCGGAACACGGACGCGACCGGCGCCATGGCCACCTACGAGGTGGACGGGATCTCGCCGGACATGTCGTTCCTGGAGATGCTCGACACCCTCAACGAGGAGCTGATCCTGCGGGGCGAGGACCCCGTCGCCTTCGACCACGACTGCCGCGAGGGCATCTGCGGAGCCTGCTCCCTGGTCATCAACGGGGACGCCCACGGCCCCGAGCGCACCACCACCTGCCAACTCCATATGCGGGCCTTCGAAGACGGCGACACCATCGACATCGAACCCTGGCGGGCATCGGCGTTCCCGGTGGTCAAGGACCTGGTGGTGGACCGTTCGTCGTTCGACCGGATCATCCAGGCAGGCGGGTATGTCTCCGTACCCACCGGCGCGGCCCCGGAGGCCCATGCCACCCCGGTCCCCAAGGCCGACGCGGACCACGCCTTCGAGCACGCCGAGTGCATCGGCTGCGGAGCGTGCGTGGCGGCCTGCCCGAACGGATCGGCGATGCTGTTCACCTCGGCGAAGGTCAACCACCTCAATGTGCTCCCGCAGGGCGCGCCCGAGCGGGAGAGCCGGGTGCTCGACATGGTGGCTGCCATGGACGACGAGGGTTTCGGCGGCTGCACGCTTGCGGGGGAGTGCGCGACGGCCTGCCCCAAGGGGATCCCGCTGCCTTCGATCGCGGCGATGAACAGGGAATGGCTGCGGGCGGTGCGCAAGCAGGGCATGCAGGGGAGGTAGGGCGCGGCAACCGCCTCTGCCGCACTGCTCTCAGGCGGTGCGGCAGCGCGCTGAGCTGGTTCCCCGCGTCGGACTCTCGGCGCGCGGGATCGGCGGGGAACTGGTGTGCTGGATGGCGGGGGCAGTGACGCCCGTCTCCGGGAGAGATCCACATGAGTACGTACCGACTCGCGCAGGTCGCCACCGCGGGCGGCGCCTTCGAAGTCGTCGAGCGCGAGGTCCCGCAGCCCGGTCCCGGACAGGTACGGATCGCCGTGGACGCCTGCGGGATCTGCCGCAGCGACGCCATGTTCGTGAACGCGGTGCTACCCGGGGTTTCGTTCCCGGTGGTCCCCGGGCACGAGATCGCCGGGCATATCGAGGCCTTGGGCGAGGGCACCGAGGACCAGGGCCGGCAGGCCGGCGACCGGGTGGCCGTCGGCTGGTTCGGCGGCAGCTGCGGGCACTGCGCCCCCTGCCGTGAGGGCGACTTCATCGTCTGCGAGAACCTCAAGGTGCCCGGCTGGGCCTACGACGGGGGCTACGGGGAGGCGGTGATCGTGCCGGTCGAAGCCCTGGCCCGGATTCCGGACGCACTGACCGCCACCGACGCGGCTCCCCTGGCATGCGCGGGGGTGACCACCTACAACGGACTGCGGCGCAGCTCTGCACGGCCAGGCGATCTGGTCGCCGTCCTCGGCATCGGCGGGCTTGGGCATCTGGCGGTGCGATACGCGGTGGCGATGGGATTCGAGACCGTGGCGATCGCCCGCGGCGCGGACAAGGGCGACTTCGCCAGGCAGCTCGGCGCCCACCACTACATCGACAGCACCGCGGGCACATCCGTCGCCGACGTGCTCCAGTCCCTCGGCGGTGCCAAGGTCGTGCTGGCCACCGCGGCCAACTCCGCCGCCATCACGGCGACCGTCGACGGCCTCGCGCACCGCGGCGAACTGGTGGTGATCGGCGCGGACGTGGAGCCGCTCGGCATCAACCCGGCCCAGCTCATCATGCGTTCCGGAACCGTCCGCGGGCACGCTTCCGGTACCGCGCAGGACATCCAGGACACCATGGAGTTCAGCGCCCTGCACGGGATCCGACCGATGACCGAGGTCGTTCCACTGGACCGGGCCGGTGAGGCGTACGACAGGATGCTCTCGGGCGCCGCCCGCTTCCGGATGGTGCTCGCGACCGGCTGACACGGCACCCTGAAGGCGGATCGGATTGATATGACCACAGCACGGGACCTGATGATCATCGCCATGGTCATGGAGCCCGGCCGCTCCGTGGAACACGGCGACTTCTCGCTCGCCGTCGCGGGCGCCGAGATGATCGACCTCATCCGGGCCGGGGCTGTGACCCTGGACGGCGACCACATCGTGCCCGGCGGCCGCCCGGCCGCCGGCGACGCCCTGTTGGACCAGGCCGCTCAGTCGCTGGGCCACGAGCAGCCGTACGAGTCGGTTGACGACTGGCTGTGGCGCAGAGGACGGGGTCTCTCCACGACCTATCTGGGGGCGCTCGAGGCGGACGGTCTGCTCAGCAGGCCTCGCCGCCGAGGAGTGACCTTTCGCGCCGGGCGCGTCGAGCCGGCTGATTCACCCGCCCGTCGGGATGCCGTGGACCGCTGGGCGTCGGGCGAGCCCGTGCTGGCCGCCCTCGCCGCGGCGGTCCGGATCCGGCGCGAGGACACCGCTGACCTCGCCGGTTCCGCATCCGGAGCCGACGTACCGAGCACGGGCGACGACGCCGTGGACACCGTGCTCGCCGCCGTCTACGGCGCGCTGACGGAACTGCAGGCCCTGCGGCAGCGGCGCGCCATCGAACAGGCCGCCTTCGACAACATCTGGCGCGGCCAGTAGAAGGAGTACCGCCATGTGCCGCTGTACTCCATGAGGGGCAATCAGGGCGCCGGGAGGTGTCCAGGGCCGGTGCAGCGCGCACATAGACACTTGGGCGGGACACGACCAGGCCGGTCGTGTCCTGTTTCCGTACGACTTCCCACGAGCAGCGAGACGCGTCACACCGGAGCGGAGTGGTACACGATGGCCGAAGCGGGCGAAGCAAACCTCTGTCCGTTCGACTTCAGCGAAGCCCTGGACTTCGACCCCTCCCTCGCGGAGCTGATGGCCGAGGGCCCTATCACCCGGATCCGGTTGCCGTACGGCCGCGGGGAAGCCTGGCTCGTCACCGGGTTCGACGGAGTGAAGCAGGTGACCACCGACAGCCGCTTCAGCCGGGCCGGGATCATGGAGCACGACTATCCGCGGCTGACCCCGGAGCCGATCGTCTCCCCGGAGTCGATCAACGTGATGGACCCGCCGCGCAGCAGCCGCCTTCGGCGACTGGTCTCGCACGCGTTCACCCGGCAGCACGTCGAGCAGATGCGCGTGTCGATCGTCGAACTCGCCGACGAGCTGCTCGACGAGATGGAACGGCAGGGACCGCCCGCGGATCTGGTACGTCATCTCTCGGACCGGTTGCCTCAGCACACCATCTGCGAACTGCTCGGCATCCCCCGCGACGAGCGCGGCCAGATGCAGGACTACGCACACCGGCTGCTGTCCACGGGCGAGGACAGCCAGCAGACCGAGGCGAGTGCGAAGGCGGCGCTGCGGTCCTACTTCGACCGGCTGGTCAGAGAGCGGAGGCACAGCCCGGGCAGCGACCTGATCAGCGCGCTTGCCGCGGCGAAGGACGGCGAGGACGCCCTCGACGACCAGGAACTGACCGTGATGGCGCTGACCCTGCTGCTCAGCGGTCATGACACGGGCTCGTGCCAGATCAGCAATGTCTCCTACCTGCTGTTGACCCACCCCCAGCTGCTGGAACGTGTCCGCGACAAGCCGGAGAGCCTGAGCGCCGTCATCGACGAACTGCTCCGCTACATCCCCTTCCGCAAGGGGGTCGGCATCCCCCGGGTGGCACTGGAGGATGTGGAGCTGGGCGGGGTGACGATCCGGGCGGGCGACTTCGTCCACGTCTCGTATCTGACGGCCAACCGCGACCCCGAGCGGTTCGACGACCCGCACACCATCGACCCGGACCGGCCCCATCAGCCGCATATGACCTTCGGCTGGGGCGGCCACCGCTGCATCGCCGTCCCGCTGGCGATGGCGGAACTCGAAGTGGCGATCGGGCGGCTCGTGGAACGCTTCCCGCGACTGCGGCTCGCCATCCCGCAGGACGACGTCCGCTGGGACACGGAGACCATCAGACGCTTCCCGGTCGAACTGCCGGTGGCCTGGTAGCCGCGACGCGGCGTCCGTCCTCAGATCTTCGGGAACGCTCCGGAGACGCCGAGGGCGGGCGCCACCGCCCCCCACATCGCCGCCAGCGCCGAGTCCGGCGTCACCCGCGGATCGCCGATCATCAGCCGGATGCCGAACCCGTCGCACATGGCCAGCAGCAGCGTGGCCGTAGCGTCCACGTCGAAGCCCGCGAACTCGCCTGAGTCGATGCCCCGCCGCAGCGCGGTGCCGACCCAGGTGTGCAGCTGGTCGTACAGGTCCACGGCGAACTTCTGTGTGGCTTCATCGCGCAGTGCCCTGACCCACAGCTCCTGCCACAGCCGCCAGTCCTCCTTGAGTACCGGGTCGGTCGGCAGCAGGCTGTGCAGGATCCGCGCCAGGATCACCGAGGCCGGCACGGAGTCGGCGTCCCGTTCCAGCTCCGTACTCGTATGCGCGAACGAATGCGTCATCGCCTCGGTGAACAGCTTCTCGCGGTTCTCGAAGTGGTAGTGCAGCAGCGCCGTCGAGACACCGGCGTGCTCCGCGACCATGCGCATACGGATCTTCTCGAAGCCGACCTCGGCGATCACTTTGCACGCCGCCGACAGGATCCGCTCACGTGTTTCGCGAGTGCGTTCGGTCATGGCCACGCGGATACCCCCTGAGGTCGGTCCTGCGGTGCGGTCACTGCGTCGGGCCGCGCCGACGTCACCTCCCATCTTCGCGTATCGACGCCGTTGGCGGTCCCGGGGCCGGCGAGAGCCGAACGAAAGGCACTAGCTGTACGTGTGGAAGCCCCGGCCCGACTTGCGGCCGAGCAGCCCCGCCTCGACCATCCGGGACAGCAGGGGTGGCGGAGCGTAGAGGGGCTCCCGGAACTCCTCGTACATGGACTCGGCGATCGCCCGGGTCGTGTCGAGGCCGATCAGGTCGGTCAGTGCCAGCGGGCCCAGCGGATGCGCGCAGCCCAGCGTCATCGCACGGTCGATGTCCTCGACGGAGGCCGTTCCTGCCTCCGCCATCCGTACGGCCGCCAGCAGGTAGGGCACCAGCAGTGCATTGACGATGAAGCCGGACTTGTCCCTGGCCCGTACGACCCGCTTGCCGAGCACGTCCTCGGTGAACGCCTCGGCGCGCAGGACGGTCTCGTCGGAGGTCAGCAGGGACGGCACCAGTTCGACCAGCCGCAGCACCGGCACCGGGTTGAAGAAGTGGAGGCCGATCACCTGTTGCGGCCGTGAGGTGGCCGCCGCGAGCCGGATGACCGGGATGGAGGAGGTGTTGGTCGCCAGTACGGCGTCCGGGTTCCTCACCACCGCGTCCAGTCGGCTGAACACCTCCACTTTGACGCCCGCGTCCTCGGCGACGGCCTCCACTACCAGATCCCGGTCCGCCAGCAGGTTCAAGTCGTCGACGACGGAGATCCGGGCCAGTGCCGCGTCCCGGTCGGCTGCGGAAAGCTTGCCCTTGTCCACGGCGCGCCCCAGGGATTCCGCGATCCGCGCCCGGCCGGATTCGGCGGCGGCGCCCGTCTCGGCCACCACGACGTCCAGCCCCGCCCGCGCACATACCTCGGCGATCCCGGACCCCATCAGTCCGCATCCCACGACGCCGACCCGTTCGATGGGTGGCTGTCCGGCTTCGGCCATCGGTCTCCTCCTGCGTGGTGTTCGTGGTCTTCGTGGTGACCGTGGTCGCGGTCGTTCGGATCTGCGTGGTCTCGCCGCACCCGCGCTCCTGTGAGCTGAGGGCCGTCCGCTTCGTCGTGCGGTCGACCGGTGGGGGCGATGGCGGAACCGGTGTGGGCAGGGACCGTTGGCCCGGAACCCACACCGGCCGCAGTCATGGCCGCCTCTGTCGTCATTCGGTCGGCAGCTGAAGCACCCCCGTGCCACGCTTGACCAGCTCACCCGCGATGATCAGGCGCTGGATCTCGGACGTGCCCTCCCAGATGCGGTCGACGCGCAGTTCACGGTAGAGACGCTCCACCGGGTAGGAGCGGTCGTAGCCGCGGCCCCCGAAGATCTGCACACAGCGGTCGATCACCCGGCCTGCGGCTTCACTCGCCGAGAGCTTGGCGATGGCTGCCTTGGCGTGCAGCGTCTTGCGGTCGGACAGCCCCGCGTCCACCTCCCAGGCGACCTGGTGGGTGTAGGCGCGGTTGACGGCGATGTCGACGGCGCAGTCGGCGAGCATGCCCTGGATGAGCTGGAAGTCGGCGATACGGGAGCCGAACTGGCGGCGTTCCACGGCCCAGTCGCGGGCCAGTTCCAGCGCGCGCTCGGCGGCGCCGGTGGTACGGGCCGCGATCATCAGGCGCTCCTCGGTGAACCAGGAGCGGGTGATGTCGTAGCCGTTGCCGATCCCGCCGAGAACCGCGTCATCGCCCACCCGCACATCGCTGAAGGTGAACTCGGGGTGCTCGTACACGAAGGTGTGCATGAAGCGCGGCACCCTGGTCATCTCGATACCCGGGGTGTCCTTGTCCACCAGGAACAGGGTCGGGGCCCGCTCCTCCCCGGCAGCAGCCAGCACGATCATGAAATCGGCGTGGTCCCCGACGGTGACGAACCACTTCTCGCCGTTGAGCACCCAGCCGTCGCCGGTGCGGGTCGCGGTTGTCTTCAGGTTCTGCGGGTCGGAGCCGGCCTCGGGCTCGGTCACCGCGTAGCAGTCACGGCGCGCGCCCCGGATGACCGGGACGAGATAGCGCTCCCGCTGTTCGGGGGTGCAGAAGCGGAGCGCGTTGGCCGGCCGCCAGACCATGTCCCACAGCGCGCCGGTGAGGCGGCCCAGTTCCTCCTGGACGGTCGCCTGCTCCAGGATGGTCAGTCCGGCGCCGCCCCATTCGGCGGGCATGTTGACCGCCTGGAGCCCGCTGGCCAGTACGGCGTCGCGGATCTCGGTGTGGGCGGCGGGCGGCAGCCCGTTGTTCTCCTCGCAGTCGACCTCGTACTTCATGATGAACTGGGTGAGTTCGCGGGCGGAGCTCCGCAGTTCTTCCTGACGGGCGGTGAGACGGAAGTCCATGGCAGTCCTCGGGTTCGGTGGCGCTACGGGTACGGGGTCAGGAACCGGACAGGGGGAGTGCGAGCGCCTGGGTGCCGCGCTTGATGAGCTCGTTGGCGATGATCAGGCGCTGGATCTCGGATGTGCCTTCCCAGATGCGGTCGACGCGCAGTTCGCGGTACATCCGCTCGACCGGGTAGTGGCGGTCGTAGCCGCGGCCGCCGAAGATCTGGAGGCAGCGGTCGATGACCCGGCCCGCGGCTTCACTGGCCGCCAGCTTGGCTGTGGACGCCTTGGCGTGCAGCGTCTTGCGGTCCGTGTGCGGCTGGTCGGCCTCCCAGGCGACCTGGTGGGTGTAGGCGCGGTTGACGGCGATGTCGACCGCGCAGTCGGCGAGCATGCCCTGGATGAGCTGGAAGTCGGCGATACGGGAGCCGAACTGGCGGCGTTCCACGGCCCAGTCGCGGGCCAGTTCCAGCGCGCGCTCGGCGGCGCCGACGGTGCGGGCGGCGATCATCAGCCGCTCGTCCGTGAACCACTCCTTCGTCAGCTCGTAGCCCCGGCCCACACCGCCGAGTACGTCCTCGTCGGGCACGAACACGTCGGTGAGCACGAACTCCGGATGCCCGTTGACCGCGGAGTGCATGAAGTGCGGCACCCGGGTCATCTCCAGGCCCGGAGCCTGCTTGTCCACGAAGAACAGCGTCGCCTCGCGATCCGGACCGGCATCGGCCTGCACGAGCAGGAAGTCCGCGATGTCACCGCAGGTCACAAACCACTTCTCGCCGTTGAGCAGCCAGCCGCCCTCGGTCCTGGTGGCCGTGCTCGTGCCCGACGAGGGATCCGATCCCGCGCCCGGCTCCGTCACCGCGAAGGCGTCGAACCGCTCACCGCGGATGACCGGCAGCAGATACTTCTCACGCTGCGCCTCAGTGCCGTAGGCGAGGACGTTGGCAGGCCGCCAGGGGATGTCCCACAGGCAGTTGGTGACCTTGCCGAACTCTTCCTCCACGATGACCTGGTCCAGCAGGGACAGACCGGCCCCGCCCCACTCGGCGGGCATGTTGATCGCGTACACGCCTGCGTCGATCGCCGCGCGGGTCAGCTCTCGTACGGTGTCCGCGGGCAGCGGGCCGCCCGCCTCCTCCGACTGGTTCTCGTAGCGCATCAGCAGCCGGGTGTACTCGGCGGCCCGCTCCTTGAGCTGGGCCTGCTCGGGGGTGTAGCGAAAGTCCATGAACGCCTCCTCAGGGGAGAGATGGGGAGATGGGGGAGAAGGGAGGGCAGCGGGCGGGCCGTTCAGGCGAGTACGGCCCGGGCGTCCAGGGCGAGTACGCCGCTCGGACGGACCAGCAGGGGATTGATCTCCAGCTCGGCGATCTCCGGATGCGCCGCGGCGACCTCGGTGATCAGGGCGATGACCTCGGCGGCCGCGGTCACGTCGACGGCCGGCCGGCCGCGTACCCCCGCGAGGAGCCGAGCCGTGCGCAGCCCTCGCAGCAGCCGCTCGGCGCGCGGCGCGGGCACGGGGGCCAGCGAGAACGCGACATCGTGCAACGTCTCGGTGAGCACCCCGCCGAGTCCGACCATGGCGACGGGACCGAAGCGGGGGTCCTGGTTGACGCCCACGATCAGCTCGACCCCATCGCTGAGATCGGCCATCGCCTCCACCGAGTACGCGGTCGCGCCGAGTCTGGCGTGCATCTCCCGGTACGCGGCCAGGAGCGCCGCCCGGTCCGGGAGCCGCAGCGCGACACCGCCCGCGTCCGACTTGTGCAGCAGATGCAGCGCCTTCAGCACATAGGGGCCGCTGAACTCCGCGGCAGCAGCCAGCAGCTCGGCCTCACCGGTGACCTCGCGGGCCGCCGGGAACGGCACCCCGGCCGCTGCGAGCAGAGCCCGAACGCCGTGGTAGCCGGGGTCCTCCAGCGGCGCGGCGGGAGCGGGCTGGGGGCCGACCCCGTACAGTTCCGGGCTCCCTTCCACCGTCAGTGCGGTCAGCGCACGGGCGGCGTCCTCCGTGGCGGAGAACACCGGCACACCCGCGTCCGCGAGGATCCGGCAGCTCGGCGCCTGCGGATACATCGACTGGACGACCAGCGGCTTCGGGTGCTCCACGCGGCGCAGGACGATATCCCGCGCGGCCCGGATCTCGCCTTCGGCCAGGGCCATCCCACCGCCGCCTAGCCCGCCCTCGGAGGCGGAGTACCCACCGAAGTAGCCCGTCATCAGCACCGCGTCGACCTCGTCGGCGGCGAGCAGCGAACCGACGGCCTCGGCGTACGAACGGGGGTCCTGCTCGCCCATCCCCGCCAGGTCCACCGGGTTGCCCACGGCGGACTGCTCCCACAGCACCGACCGCAGCCGGGCCTGCGCCTTCTCGCCCAGCTCGGGGACGTCGAGTCCGGCCGACTCGGCGGCGTCGGCGGCGATCACACCATGGCCGCCGCCGTCAGTGAACACCGCCGTACGCCGTCCGCTACCGCGACCGCCGGACCGAAGCGCGGTCAGCACGACGGTCATCTCCCTCGGTGTGGCGACGAGTTCGACCCCGGCGTCGCGGCAGGCGGCGGCCACCACGTCGGCTGACGTGGTGAGGGCGCCGGTGTGGGACTGGGCGCTGCGGGCGGACGCGCTGCCGCGTCCCGCAGTGAGCAGCACGACGGGCTTGCCGGCCGCGGCGGCGGCCCGGGCGAAGGCGCGACCGTCGCCGAAGTCCTCCGCGTACACCGCGATCGCCGAAGTGCCGTCGTGGCGGGCGCAGTCCTCGACCAGATCGACAAGGGTGACGTCCGACTGGTTGCCGAGTGAGACGAAGCGGGAGAAGCCCAGACCGTGCGGCGCGAAGCGCAGTTGGAGCTCCAGGGCGAGATTTCCGCTCTGGCTCAGCAGCGCGATCCCACCGGGGGTGAAGGTGTCGGAAGCCAGATACAGCTCCGTCGTGTTGTCGGCGATGCCAAGGCAGTTGGGTCCGACCAGCACGGCCCCCGACGCGTGCACCCGCTCGGCTATCGCCCGCTGCCGGGCGAGCCCGGCGGCGCCCGTCTCGGCGAATCCGGCCGTGATGGCGACGATCGCGCGTGCCCCGCAGCTCAGGGCTTCCTCTACGGCGGCTTCGAAGCCCTCGGCGGGTACGGAGATCACGGCCAGGTCGACCGGTTCGCCTATCGCGGTGAGCGAGGTCGCGGCCGGGCGGCCGAGCACCGTACCGCCGCGGCGGTTGACCAGGTGGACGGGGCGCCTGCCGGGGGCGCGCAGCGCCTGCGCGGCCACGGCATGGCCGTACTTGGCCGGGTCGTCACTGGCGCCGACCACCGCGACGGACGCGGGGTCGAACAGCGCTGTCAGATCGCGTGCCATCTCACTTCTCCAGCCGCAGCGCGGAGTTGGGGCAGGACTCGGCGCAGGCGCGAGCCGCGTCCTCGCCGCCGCTCGGCACGGGGACCGCGATGACCGAGGCATAGCCCCACTCGTCGAGCTCGACGAGGTCGGGGGCGTGTTCCTGGCACAGGCCATAGCCCTGGCAGCGGGTGGAGTCAAGCAGGAGTTTCATGGTGGTCCTTTCAGCTCAGCGAGGGCTCGACGGGGACACCCGCTCGGGGTCGGGCTCCGGGAAGGAGTGGGCCCGCTGCCCGAGGTGGTCCATGACCGGGGGGACGGGTACCACCAGGCGATGGCCGCCGGTGGGTGGGGCCGCGGCGCAGGCCGCGCAGACCGCGCCGAGGTGGGCGCGGACGAGGTCGGGAAAGGCGCGCAGCAGGCTGCCCGCCGCCCCTGCCGCGGCGTCGAGCAGCCCGCAGGCGCCGCGCCCGGGCAGCCCCGACGACCAGCGCCGCAGCCGCTCCTCGGTGTCCGGCGCAGCGGTGCCGTCGGTCAGCCGCCGCAGGGTGTCCGCGATCGCCGCGGTCCCGGAGACACAGACACCGCACTGGCGAGCGCTCTCGGCCTGGAGATGCCCGACGGCGTCCGCCGCCGTCGCCACGGGACAGCTGCCGGGACCGAGGAATCGGATCGCCCCGCAGCCCAGCGCCGTGCCCGCCGTGGCGAGCGCCGCGCCGTCGAGCGTCAGACCGAGTGCGTCAGGCCCGATGAGCCCGCCGAACAGGCCGCCCATCAGAGCTCCGCTCGGCTTCGCGGTGCCCTGGACCGCGGCCAGGGCACCCAGGGTCGTTCCATACGGCGCCTCCGAGAGCAGCGCGCCGCCGTCGGGTGAGGAAAGGGTCAGCAGGGTGCTGCCCGCGATCTCGTGCCGGCGCTCGGGGCGGGCGGCGATCAGGGCGATCCTGGCAAGCGTCTCGACGTTGGATACCAGGGTCGGCTGGTCGCCGACTCCCCGTTCGTACGGGCGCGGAGGCTTCGCGGTGGGCAGGGCGGGGCCGCCGTTGATCCGCCGTACCGCCGCGGTCTCCTCGCCGGCCACATAGGTGTGGGCGGTCTCGATCACCTCGGTGGGTGTACGGGGCGGGCACTCGGTGAGCGCCTGGCGGACCCGCGCGGCGGCGTAGGGGTCGGAGACGTAGACGTATCCCCGGGTGGCGCCGGTGATCGCGGCGGCTCGGTCGAGGCCGTCCAGCACGAGATGCGGTCTGGCCCGCAGCAGCCAGCGGTCCTTGACCGATCCCGGCTCGCCCTCCTCGCCGTTCGCGACGACGACAGGGCTCCCGCCGCTGTCGCGTACCGTCCGCAGCTTCACGGCGACGGGGAACCCGGCTCCGCCGCGACCGCGCAGCCCGGCATCGGCGACATGGTCCAGCAGGCGCTCCGGCGAGTCCGTACTCCGATAGCCGCCGTCCGCTGTGTATGCCGCGCCGCTCTCCACGACGTGGGGTACCGCGCCGAGGGCGGTACCGGCCCGGTAGGGCATCAGGGAGCGGATCACGGTCATCCCCGGCCTCCTTGTCGTCGCTGCTGTCCGTGTTGTGCTCGGTGTGTTTGCGGCTGTGCCCTGGCGGCACTGGGATCCGTTGTGTCGGTGTCGGTGTCGGTGTGGTCCGCATCCGTCTCGCGCAGAACGCGGACCGCCGTCTCCAGAGCGTGCCGGTCCGCCGCCGTGCGGCCGTAACCGTTGCCCGGCATGCCGATGAGCATGCGGTGGTGGTCCAGCACGACCTCTCCCGCCAGCAGCGCCGCCTCCCGGTCCCCCTGGCGTGCGCCGGAGGCGACCGCGGTCACCAGGTCCGTCACCTCGGCGAGATAGCGCAGCCAGCCGCGCTCGCTGCCGTGCAGGATCAGGCGCTCCACGCGGTGCCGCTCGGCTGCCGCCAGCGCGGGCAACGCCGTGTCCACGTCGGACATGGGAGCGCGCAGCGCGGCGACGGTGGAGGGTAGTTCCCGCTCCGGTTCGGGTGTCAGGCCGAGCCAGGCGAGACTCCGGCGACCACTCATGCTGCCTCCGGGTGGGAGAGGGGTGGGGAACGGGAGTGGGGTACCGCTGCGGCGCGGGCTGGCCGGAGGCGCGCTGTCGGGGCCGGCGGTCGGGGCGGTGCGCCGTGCGGCGAGGGATTCGGCGAAGCGGGGTTCGGCGAAAAGGGGATTCGGGATCAGGACCGGGCGGATGCCCGGTGCTGCCGCCTTCGGTCCGGAGCCATGGCCTGCGTACCGGATCGCCGGCGGTGGCGATGCCGACTACGCTAACTAATCAATTAGTCAGTCCACAAGTCTTGACACCGTGGAAACCCGCCAGCAATCTGACTGGCCAGTTAGTCAGTGCGCTTTCGGTGCAGTCCTTCGCCAGGCCCCACCGACAGCCCCAGGGCCTGCCTCAACACCGATCGCCGCGCTTGGCGGCAGTGAGGAGTCACCCGATGCAGCCCGAAGCCCCCGCGACCGAGGACACCCGCGAAACCACCGCGCCGTCGCCCGGAACCGCCTCCCTCTCCACGCCACCGCCCACAGCGGCCCCCGCCCCGCCTGCGGAGCCGTCGAACGTAGCCCGTCCCCCGGAGCCCACTCAGCATCCCGGCCGGGCCCTGTCCGCCCGCTACTACACCGACGCTGACAGCCTCGCGGCCGAGCAGCGGCATGTCTTCGCCAAGTCCTGGCAGCTGGTCTGCCACGAGTCGGACCTCCCGGGACCCGGTGCCCGGCTCGCGGCCACGGCCGGCGGGCGTGAGGTGCTGGTCGTCCGCACCGAGGACGGCGGCCTCGCCGCCCACCTCAATGTGTGCCGCCACCGGGGAACGCGCCTGGTCACGGCCCCCGAGCCGGACGGCAAGGCGATCCGCTGCCCGTACCACGGCTGGACGTACAAGCTCGACGGGCGCCTTGTGGGCGCTCCCGAAGCCCGGCAGATCCCCTGTCTCGACAAGCCCAAGCTCGGCCTCTTCCCGGTACGGGTGGAGTCCTTCCTCGGCTTTGTGTTCGTCAACCACGACCCCGACGCCGTACCGCTCGCCGAGCAGTGCGCGGGCCTCGCCGAGGCCGTCGGTCATTACGCCGGAACCGACCTGGTGCCCATCGGCCGCAGCCGGATCCACGATCTGGCCGGCGCCGAGGTGCAGCACGCCAACTGGAAGATCGCTGTCGACAACTATCTGGAGGGCTACCACGTACCCGTGGCCCACCCGGGGCTGATGCGGCTGCTCGACTACCAGGGATACACGTGCGAACTCGCCGAGTCGTACGCGCTCTTCGCCTCGCCGTTGCGCGACAAGCCCTCGTCGAACTGGGCCGAGCGCCTCTACCAGCGGATCACCGCCCCCATGCCGGGGCTCACCGAGGCAGACCACCGGGTCTGGCGGTACGCGGTGATATACCCCAATACACTCATCGACTTCTACCCCGACCATGTGCTTGCCTGGACCGCTATACCCACGGCCGTGGACCGTGTGGCCGTACCCGGCGCTTTCTACACCAAGCGTGGGACCGGGCTGCGCACCCGCATCGCCCGGCGGCTGAACATCCACATCGGCTGGATCACGAACGACGAGGACGCCGAACTGGTCGCCCGGGTGCAGAAAGGACTCACCACTCCCGGGTTCGAGCCCGGCCCCCTCTCCCGGCGTGAGTCGGCGGTCGGCTGGTTCGCGGACCGTGTCCGGGCCGATCTCGACGCCGCGGAGCGCTGACCCGCACCTCGCCCCACGCCTGCCCGCCCAGTCCCCACTCCGATCCCTGATCGCGTGGCACTCCCCGCCACGCATCCGTAACCCCCCGCTACGCATCCGCATCACACGCACCCGTCCGGCCCCGGCGGTGGTGACCCCCACCCCCGCACCGCCCCGCGGCCCCCGGGTCCCTGCCCAGGCAGGGACCATGCCCCGCGACCGCCCTGTAGCAGTGCTCGCACCGCGCAAATCCACGGAGAGGACACCGATGTCCCCCGAGGCACCGCCATCCCCATCCGCATCCCCACTTCACGGCGCCCGCGCCCCTCTGTCGCGCCGCTCCCTCCTGCGCACCGGCGCCGCCGCCACCGCCGGTATCGGCCTCGGTCTCACCGCGTCCGGATGCGGGTTCCTCCCGTCCGACACCGGCACCTACGGAGACACCGAAGCTCCCATCGATGTCAAGGTCGACGGTGATCTCGTCTACTTCAACTGGGCCGACTTCGTCGACCCGGCCGTCTTCGCCGGATTCGAGAAGGAGTACGGCGTCAAGGTCATCCAGTCGAACTTCGACTCGATGGAAGGCATGGTCGCCAAGCTCAACGCGGGCAACCGGTACGACATCATTTTCCCCAGCGCCAAATGGGCCCAGCGGCTGGCCGCCGGTCACCGGCTGCGCCGGATCGACCACAGCAAGCTCAGGAACGCCGAGTCGGTCTTCGGCGACTACCCGTACTTCGCCGACCCCTGGTATGACGCCGACTCGCGGTACACCGTCCCGCGCATCATGTACAAGACGGGTATCGGCTGGCGCAAGGACAAGATCGGCGACAATCTCGGCGGCTCCTGGGACGACCTCTGGAACGCCAAAGCCAAAGGCCGGGTGTTCGTGCTCGACGACCGCGACGAGGTGCTCGGCTTCGCCGCGCTCAAGCTCGGCCTCGACGTCTACACGGAGGACGAGGGCGACCTCGGCAGGATCGCCGAAACGCTCAGATCCCTGCGCCCCCATCTGCGCGGCTTCTCCAGCGACAGCTACAACAACCTGCTCAACGGCAACGCCGTGATGACCCAGGCATGGAGCGGGGACATGGCCGCCATGCTGGCCGAGGCCGAAGACCCCTCCCTCCTCGGCTTCGAGATAGCCAAGGAGGGCTCCCCGGTCAACTCGGACTGCTATGCCATCCCCTCCGACGCGCGCCATCCCGGCACCGCGATGCTCTTCATCGACTACATGCTCCGCCCGGAGATCGCGAAGAAGAACATCGAGTACATCGGCTACCCGATGCCGGTCGGCGGCACCGAGGACACCTACGCCGCTCTTGTGGAGCCCTTCCCCGAGTGCCTGGTCTCGGCCGAGGACCTCAAGGACGATCTCTTCTTCCGCAACGGCACCGCGAGGGGCGAGCAGGCACGTGACAGCGCCTGGACGCACGTGAAGGCGGGATGACATGGCCACCCACACCACCCCCGGCCCGCGTACCGGGCCCACCTCGTCCACACGGTCCGGTCGGCCCGCCCGGCGCCGAGGCGCCTCAGCCAAGGCCAACCGGATCTGGACCTGGCTGATGCTCCCCGGCACCCTCTGGATGGCCGCGTTCCTGCTGGCCTCACTCGTGCTGGTCGCCACCCTCGCGCTCGGCACCACCGACCCGCTCGGCAATCCGCGCTTCGGCTTCAACCTCGACAACATCACCGCGCTGGCCGATCCCGCCTACCGGTCCGTGATGCTCCGGTCCCTCGGATACGCCCTGCTGACCGTGGTGATCTGCCTGGCCGTGGCCTATCCGGTGGCGTACGCCATCGCCCTGCACGGCGGACGGTTCAAGAACTTCCTGATCGCCGCCATCGTCGTACCGTTCTTCGCCAACTACCTGGTGCGGATGTACGGCTGGTCCGTGGTCCTCTCCGACGACGGCCCGCTGCTGAAGGCCCTTCGTGCCATCGGACTCGCCGACGGCGACACCAAGATTCTCCAGACCGGTCTGGGTGTCATCGCCGGACTCGTCTACGGCTTCGTCGTCTTCATGATCATCCCACTCTACGCGGCCCTCGAACGCATGGACGTCTCCCTCATCGAGGCGGGACGCGACCTCTACGGCGGACCGCTGAGGACCTTCTTCTACGTCACCCTGCCCGCGACCCGGCAGGGCGCGGCAGCCGGCTGCGTCCTTGTCTTCCTGCCCGCCATGGGCGACTTCGTCAGTGCCCAGCTGATGGGAGGTCCCGACCAGATCATGATCGGCAACCTGATCCAGGACAAGTTCTTCCAGGGCCAGAACTGGCCACTCGGCTCGGCGCTCACCATGCTGATGATGGCCGTGCTGTTCCTCGGGATGCTCGGCTATCTGCGCCGCACCCGCAAGGACGAGCAGGACGAGGCGGGGGCAGCCCGATGACACTCGCCGTACCGGGCAAGCCCCGCGACACCGACACCGACACCGAGACCGCCACCGGCACCGCACTGGGCAAGGCCCGGCCAGGCGCCGCACCGCGCAGGGCCCGCCGGGGCACCGACCGCAAGCCCCGCCTCGCCATCACCGTGACCGCTGTGTTCTTCGCGCTGCTCTATCTGCCGATCGGTGTGGTGGTTCTCTTCTCCTTCAACTCCCAGAAGTCCCTGACCGTGTTCAAGGACTTCAGCCTCCGCTGGTACGAAGCCTTCCTCCGCGACGACTCCCTGCTCCAGTCGCTGGACATGAGCCTTCGGGTCTCGCTGGTGGCCATGGCCGGATCGCTCATTCTGGGCGTGACACTGGCACTCGGCCTGGTGCGCAGCCGCAGCCGGCTCGGCTCCCTGGCCGGACTGATCATGCTGATCCCGCTGATCACTCCGGAGATCGTCACCGGGGTCGCGGCGATGCTGCTCTTCAAGGGCATGGGAGTCACCCTGTCCACCACGACGGTGATGCTCGCCGAGATCACCTTCTCCATCTCCTATGTCACGGTCGTGCTCCGCTCCCGGATCGCCGCACTCAATCCGGAGACGGAGGAGGCGGCGATGGACCTCGGAGCCACCCGCTGGCAGGCCCTGCGGCTGGTCACCCTGCCCGCGCTGCTGCCCAGCATCCTGGCCTCGGCGGTGCTGATCTTCGCCCTGGTCTTCGACGACTTCGTGCTCGCCTACTTCACGACCGGCGTCGACCCGCAGCCGCTGTCCGTACGCATCTACTCCGCCATCCGCTTCGGTGTGCAGCCCACCATCAACGCCGTAGGCACCCTGATGCTCGCCGGATCCATCACCCTGATCGCCCTCGCACTCTTCCTCCCGCGTCTCTTCGGCCGTCGCGGCGGCCTCGATCTCCTCTCCGGGAAGTGACACCGTGACGCTCACCCCAGACACCAACCCCGCGACGCCCGCCGACCCCACGGCCACGGCTACGGCCACGGCCACGGCCACGGCTACGGCGCCCGTACCGGCGGTCCGGCTCCACGACATCAGCAAGAGCTACGGCGACGCCTACGCGGTCCACTCGCTGTCGCTCGACATCGCACCCGGCGAGTTCTTCTCCCTGCTGGGCCCCTCCGGTTGCGGCAAGACCACCACACTGCGCATGATCGGCGGGTTCACCGACCCCACCGACGGCACCATCCTGCTCGGCGGCGAAGACGTCACCTCACTGCCCCCCAACAAGCGCGACGTCAACACGGTGTTCCAGAGCTACGCCCTCTTCGACCATCTCTCGGTCGCCGACAACGTGGCCTTCGGTCTCAAGCGCACCGGAGTGTCACGCGGCGAGATACGTGAACGGGTCGGCACCATGCTGGAACGTGTCCAGCTCTCCGCACTCGCCGACCGCAAACCCCGTACCCTCTCCGGTGGCCAGCGCCAGCGTGTCGCACTCGCCCGCGCTCTCGTCAACCGCCCCCAGGTGCTGCTGCTCGACGAGCCGCTCGCGGCGCTCGACCTCAAGCTCCGCCGCCAGATGCAGGTGGAACTCAAGCAGATCCAGCGGGAGATCGGCATCACCTTCGTCTTCGTCACCCACGACCAGGACGAGGCGCTGACCATGTCGGACCGGCTGGCTGTGATGAGCGAGGGCCATGTCGAACAGTGCGGCACCCCCGAGGACGTCTACGAGCGGCCCACGAGCAGCTTCGTCGCCTCCTTCATGGGTACCTCCAACCTGGTCCCCGGCACCTACCGCGCGGGCCAGGTCGTCCTGGACGAGGGGCCGGCACTGTCCGTAGGAGCCCGCAGTGGTGTCGCCGACGGCACCAGGGTCAGCCTGTCCATCCGGCCGGAGAAGATCTGGCTCTCCGACTTCCTGCCGGACATGGCACGGGTCAGCGGCGTCGTGCGCGAGACCGTCTACTCCGGTCCCACCACCACCTATCTCATCGAACTGGCGCCCGGTATCACGGTGTCCGTGCTGGAGCAGAACACCGACCGCTCCCGTATGGAAGACCGCTGGAGCGGTGGCGAGACCGTCGAGATCGGCTGGAAGCCAGAACACTGCCTGGTCCTCGACTGAGCACCCAGCCCTCCTGACCGCACACGAAGGAACGTGCTAATGAACCACGATGTCATCGTGCTCGGCGCCGGACTCGCCGGTCTGGCCGCAGCATGGGACCTGGCCGCAGGCGGAGCCGATGTGCTGGTCGCCGAGGCACGCGGCCGGGCCGGCGGGCGGGTCGAGCAGACCGAACTGCCCGACGGCCGGCTCGTCCAGCTCGGCGGTGAGGTGGTCGGCCGGGCGCACAGCGCGTATCTCGCGCTGGTCGCCGAGCTCGGCCTCAGCCTGGTCCCCAGCTATGTCGCCGAGCCCGGTGTCATCGCCCGTGCCACACCCGAGGGCATCTCGGCAGGAGACCCACCGCACTGGTTCGGTCCGGGAGACGACACCGCGCACCGGCGGGTCAGCGCCGCCTTCGCCGCGCTCGCGGCATCCGTCGACCCGGACGACCCCTGGAACCACCCGGAGGCCACCGCCCTGGACGGCCTGTCCGTGGCGGACTGGCTGCGCTCCGAAGGGGCGAGCCCGGCCGTCGTACGGCTGTGGGAGATCGGCCAGCTCGCCCTCGCCGACGGCTCGTACGAACGCACCTCACTCCTCGCAGCCCTGCGCAAACACGCCGCGGTGCCCGGCGAAGGCGACCGGAGCTCCGGGCACTACGACTACGAGGACTGGGAGGGACTGCGGGTCGCGGAAGGCTCCGCCACCGTGGCCCTGCGCATGGCCGACGCCCTCGGCGAGCGCGTCCGGTACGGCGCGCCCGTGGAGGCCGTCGACATCAGCCGCTCGGGCTGCGCCGTGCGGCTCGCGTCGGGGGAGACCCTCACCGCACGGGCCGTCGTCAGCGCACTCCCGGTCGGCCCGCTGCGCTCGGTGCCGATCAGCGGTGTGTCCACTGAGCGCCTCGCCTCGCTGCACCGCCAACGCCAGGCCGTCGCAGCCAAGTTCGCCGCCGCGTACACCAAGCCCTTCTGGCGTGACAGCGGACTCAACGGCCTGTCCGAGAACGAGGGCGTGCTCGGCAGCACCTGGCCGCAGAACGAGGGCGTCCTCTCCGCGCTCATCCCGCCGGAGCGGTACGGGGTGCTGCTCGGCATGCCGCAGGCGCTGCGCGAGACGGAGCTGCTCTCCGACATCGCCCGGCTCTACGGAGACGAGGCGCACCGCCCGCTGGGCAGCTGGATCCGGCTGTGGGGCACCGACCCCTGGACCCAGGGGTACGTCACCCAGTGGACACCTGGTGACGTGCTGGCCGTCGGCCCTCTGCACGGCACCCATGAACCACCGTTCTACGTCTGCGGATCGGACCAGTGGGTGGCCGGGTACATGGAAGGTGCGGTACGTACCGGCCGGGCAGCCGCCGACGAGGTGCTGCGCCATGGCTGACTCCGCCCGTACCCCGGCACCGGTCCTCACCCCCGCGCCGGTCCTCCGGCAGATCCACAACCACATCGCCGGGACCGACCGGCCCGGCGCGTCCGGTGAGTCGATGCCCCTCATCGACCCCGCCACCGGCCGGGTGAGCGGCAGTGCCCCGCGTTCCTCCGCCGCCGATGTGAGCGCGGCGTGCGCCGCCGCGGAAGGTGCCCTGGAACGCTGGGCGGCCGCCACCCCGATGACCCGCCAGCGAGCCCTGCTGCGACTGGCCGACGCCCTTGAGACCCATTCCGACGACCTGGTGGCCGCCGAGGTCGCGGACACCGGCAAGCCCCCCGAGCTGTTCCGCGCCGACGAACTACCCGCCATCGCGGACACCGTGCGGTTCTTCGCCGGGGCCGCACGTGCCCTGCCGGGAGCGGCGGCGGCCGAGTACACGGAGGGCCGCACCTCGATGCTGCGCCGTGAGCCGGTCGGTGTCTGCGGTCAGATCACCCCCTGGAACTACCCCCTGATGATGGCGGTGTGGAAGGTCGCCCCAGCGCTGGCCGCCGGTAACACCGTCGTGCTGAAACCGGCTGACACCACCCCGTCGTCCGCGGCCCTGCTCGCCCGTATCGCGGCCCCGCATCTGCCGCCGGGTGTGCTCAACGTGGTGTGCGGCGACCGGGACACCGGCCGGGTACTCGTCACCGACCCGAGGGTCCGCCTGGTCGCTGTCACCGGCAGCGTCAGGGCGGGCCGGGAGATAGCGGCGGCGGCTGCCGACGACCTCAAGCGCGTCCACCTGGAACTCGGAGGCAACGCACCGGTGATCGTGTACGACGACGTCGACGTCGACTCCTGCGCCGCCGAACTCGCCGGCGTGGCCTACTACAACGCGGGCCAGGACTGCACAGCTCCCAGCCGCTATCTGGTGCACGAGCGGGTGTACGACGCCTTCGTCGCCGCCTTCGCCGCCCGTGCGGCGGAACAACGTCCGGGCACGCACTTCGGTCCGCTCAACAACGCGGCACAACTCGCCTCCGTGGAGGCCCTGCTGGGCCGGCTGCCCGGACATGCCGAGGTGGCCGCGGGCGGTTCGCGTATCGAGCGGCCAGGCCACTACCACGAACCGACCATCGTCACCGGGGTCAGGCAGCGCGACGAGATCGTGCAGGAGGAGATATTCGGCCCGGTCGTGACCGTCCAGCGCTTCACGGACGAGTCGGAGGCCCTGCGCCTCGCCAACGACGTACGGTTCGGCCTCGCCGCGAGCGTGTGGACCAGGGACCATGACCGCGCCATGCGGGCCACCCGCGCCCTGCGTACCGGCATTGTGTGGGTGAACACCCATGGCACGACGGTCTCGGAGATGCCGCATGGCGGAGTGAAGCACTCCGGCTACGGCAGCGATCTCTCGCTGGCGGGCCTGCTGGACTATACGCAGGTCAAGCATGTGATGGTCTGAGGCGGGCGGCTCCCGGGCATGGTGCGGGCATGCTTTCCGGCCAGCTTTCGGCTGTGAGGCCTGGCACATCGTGACCACGGGAGCCGCAAATTCTTCACACAATCGGCATTTCATGTGAGGAATTTGCGTCCGTCCGCCTGGGGGGCGGTTCGTACAACAAGATCGACTTTGACTCGGTACCGCACTGCGTAGCGGGGGATGTCCGTTTAGTGATGGGCGGGACCCTCGCGTTTACCTCCTGATCAGCACCGAACTGTAGGCATGGTCCTGGCAGTCCGCCCGACCAGCGGGCCGCTATCCGACCATGTTTCGTCTCAGGGGGTTACGTATGTCCCGATTCACCCGCCGTCAGGCGCTGGGCGCCGCCGCCGGCGTCGCAGCGGCCGTCGCGGCCACCGGCGCGGCGAAAGCCCTGCCCGCGCACGCCGATGGGCAGGGCTCCGGCCGCGGTACACACCACAACACCGCGCACACCGCGGCCAAGCCCACCGCTCCCGCCTCCTTCGACGAGGTCTACCTGGGCCGGCGGATACAGGGCAAGCCGGCATCACACAGCGGCGGCCACCACGGTCACGGCAGTGGCCACGGCGGCTACACCGTGCTGGTGGACGGCAAGGAACTGCATGTGATGCGGAACGCCGACGGCACCTGGATCAGTGTCGTCAACCACTACGAGCCGCACCCCACGCCCCGCGCCGTGGCCCGCGCCGCCGTCGTGGAACTCCAGGGCGCCGCCCTCGTCCCGCTCGACCTTTCCTGATCCGGAGCACACCAGCGATGACCGTACGCAAGAACCAGGCCCAGCTCAGCTCCGACGAGAAGCGCCGCTTCGTCAACGCGCTCCTCACGCTCAAGCGCAACGGCCGTTACGACACCTTCGTCACCACCCACAACGCGTTCATCATGAGCGATATTGACAGCGGAGACCGGGTCGGCCACCGCTCACCGTCGTTCCTGCCCTGGCACCGCAGATTCCTCATCGAGTTCGAGCGGGCGCTCCAGTCCGTCGATCCCAGCGTGGCACTGCCCTACTGGGACTGGACCGCCGACCGCACCACCGCGTCCTCGATATGGGCGGCCGACTTCATGGGCGGCACCGGCCGGTCCAGGGACGGGCAGGTCACGGACGGACCCTTCTCCGCCGCACGCGGCGCCTGGCCGATCAGTGTGCGCGTCGACGGCCGCACCTTCCTGCGGCGCGACCTCGGCGCCGGTGGCCGGCAACTGCCCACCAAGTCCGAGGTGGACACCGTCCTCGCCATGTCCACCTATGACACCGCACCGTGGAACAGCTCGTCCGACGGCTTCCGCAACCACCTGGAGGGCTGGCGCGGGGTGAACCTGCACAACCGCGTCCATGTCTGGGTCGGCGGCCAGATGGCCACCGGTGTCTCCCCCAACGACCCGGTGTTCTGGATGCACCACGCGTTCATCGACAAGCTCTGGTCGCAGTGGCAGACCCGCCACCCCGGCTCGCCCTACCTCCCAGCGGCCGGCACTCCCAACGTCGTGGACCTGCGCGACACCATGCGCCCCTGGAACGACGTGACACCCGCGGACATGCTGGACCACACGAGCCACTACACCTACGACCTTCCCGCCGCCCCGGCGGCGTAGCCGACGCGAGACCGCAACAGCCCCGGTGGGGAAGCACTTCCCACCGGGGCCCGGTGCGTTGCCGGCTGCGCCTACCCTTGGGCGGGTGAGCCAGCAGAATCAGCACCAGCCCCGGCCGCTCGCCGTGTTCGACCTGGACGGCACCCTCGCCGAAACCGGCCACCGGCAGCATTTCCTGGAACGCCGTCCGCGCGACTGGGACGCGTTCTTCGGCGCCGCTCCCGATGACACCCCACTCGCCGATGGCCTGCGCATGGTCGCCGAGGACGCCGTGGACTGCGAGATCGTCTACCTCACCGGCCGTCCCGAGCGCTGCCGCGCCGCGACCGTCGAGTGGCTCGAACGGCACGGGCTGCCGAACGGCCGGCTCTTCATGCGCCGCAACCACGACCGGCGCCCCGCCCGCACCACCAAACTGGAGATCCTCAAACGCCTCGGACGCAACCGCGAGATCCGGATGCTCGTGGACGACGACGAACTCGTCTGCGACGCCGCACGGCGGGCGGGCTACACCGTCATACGGGCCGACTGGGCGAGTACGTCGGCGGCCATGCGGGACGCCCAGCAGCGCCAGGGCCGCACCTGATCCTCTCCGCCGCCTTCCACCGAGGCACTCACCGCCCACCCCGCGGTCACGGTGGTGGACGACCCGGCGTTCGACATGAGCCATCTGTGTGTGGACCCGGCCGCGCTCAAGGGCCCGGATGACCCGCTGCTGGACGCCCTGGACGGCTACCTCGATTCCGTACTGCCCTCTCAGTGGCTGCCCAGCCCCTCCGGGTTGCCCGCCCTCGCGGACCTGCGGCCGCGGCTGAGCGGCGACTTCGCAGCGCTCGGGGAGCACCTGTGCACCGGCGGCGAGCGCCTCCCGGGCTGGGAGCAGGACCCCGCGCGGTCCGTGCCGCATCTCGTCGTGGAGTGCGCCACTGCCCACGCCCGGGTGAACAGCGTGGGCAGCGGGGCGGACGGCACCGCAGCCAGGTGTGACGTCGACCGGTGCTCCCTGGCCAGCGGCAGCAGACCGACGCGGCGGTCGGCCTGGCAGCCCGACCCGGGTGCGAGGACAAGAACCACCTGTACCGGGGATGGTCTCCCGGTCAGCGAC